>NZ_JBWOPL010000052.1:0-32610 GCF_056451265.1 Rhodocaloribacter sp.
ATCTCTCCCTGGCTAACGATCACATCCTCGACCTCGGTACCATCGAGATTGGCGCGCCGGATGGTGCTACTGTTACAGGGAGCCCAATAGATCTTGGACAGCGTATGGGCCAGGGCGATGTCGCAAACGCTACCCGTTACGATGTATTCATCAGACACCGTATCGTCAAGGGGGGCCCGTATAATCCCGAGAGGTTCCAATCGAAAGAAATCGTTGTTCGTCCAATAGATCATCTGATTGGGTAGATCGAGCTCAAAGGCCGACACCTTATAATCGCGGCTGGTTGGAAGCAGGCTCTGAAAAGGATTGGGCCGTATCAGGTCTGTGCGATGCAGCGTTACAAAAGGACAGTCGTTGCTTTCGCTCCAATATATCATTTCTCCCACGGTGTCGATTTCGATATCGCTCAGCCCACCCAGCCCACATACGATGCCGCCCAGGTATACTTCAGGATCATCGCCATCCAGGGAGGCACGCATGATGGCTCCGATTAATACGGTCCCATCTGGTTGCGTCCCACCCGTATCCGCCCAATAGATGTGCCTGTGGAGCGTGTCGACGGTTACACTGGTAAAAGTCCTGAATATATTTGGTCCCAATTCCCTGGCTTGTACCAGGGTGTCTACTACGCCACTATCGAGCGCGTGGCGAAAAATCGTACTGAACTCGGTCTCTTCGCCTTGGATGGCCCCAACCCAGTAGAGGTATCGCTCTTGGGCATGGGCGGAGCGGGTTCCTACCAGCGAAGCGAGCATCAGGGCAATTAAAATGTAAAGCCTCATTTTATATACATTTAACTGTTATGCTGCCGGTCTACCGGCAGAGTCAGGCCGGCGGCTTTCTCGATGGATGCCGGGTAGCGACATTTTTTACCTTCCTGGTAAGCACTTTTCATGCAAGAAAACGGCGTGTCGTAGCGAGGTCAAGGGGGCGTTTCCCCATTGGTCGAGGAAAGGGGTCGCTACGGCTGGATTCTTTCGAAAGTGATCGCGTCAGTCTCGGTTGTGCCGAAGGGTCTCCTCATCGTTGTCGGGCGCGATTGACAATGCGGGCGGAATGGGATTAATTGAGGACCGACCGATCCCTTTCCCACCCTGATCGCAGCCTCATGAAAAAGACGCGCTTTTTTCGCGCCGTGCGCCCGCTCGGCTTTCTGCTCACGCTCCTTCTCTTCGTCCCGCTCGCCCGTGCGCAGGAGGCCTCCGAGGGCTGGACGCCCGAACGCAGCATGCAATACAAGGCGATCCCGGACGTGGCGATCTCGCCCGACGGGAGCCTCATCGCCTACGTGGTGCGCGAGCCGGTGATGGAGGGCGAGAAGTCCGAATACCTGAGCCACGTGTGGGTGGTCTCGGCGGACGGGCGGATGAACGTGCAGTACACACAGGGCGAGAAGTCGTGCGCGAACCCGTCGTTCTCGCCGGACGGACAGTACCTCGCCTTCACCTCGGCGCGCTCGGGGAAGAATCAGGTGTGGGTCATGCGCGTGCGCGGCGGCGAGGCCGAACAGATCACCGACGCGAAGACGGGCGTGTCCGCCTACCGGTGGTCGCCCGACGGGACGCGCATCGCCTATACCATGCGTGAGCCGGACACGGAAGCGGAAGAGGCGGCCCAGAAGGAGAAACGCGACGTCATCCTCGTGGATCGGAACTTCAAGAACGACGCCCTCTACGTGGTCGCGCTCGAAAAGAACGCCGAGGGCGAACGCGACGTGCAGCGCCTCACCGGCGGCGACTTCCACGTGGCCTCGTTCGACTGGTCGCCGGACGGCGCGACGATCGTCTTCGCCCATCAGCCCGATCCGCGGATCAACACCGGCGGCATCGCGCAGGACCTCTCGACGGTCCCCGCCGACAGCGGAGCCGTGACGCCGCTCGTGACGCGGCCCGGCAACGACGCCAACCCCCGCTTCTCGCCGGACGGGCAGTGGGTCGCCTTCACCTCGCACGGCGGGACGCCGCAACGGGTGGGGCTCAGCGATCTGTACGTCGTGCCTGCCGCCGGCGGCGAACCCCGCAAGCTCGCCGACACGCCCGACCGCAACGCCGCGCTCATCGACTGGTCGGCGGACGGAACGGAGCTTTATGCAACCGAGTCCATCCGCACCTCACGACAGCTCATCGCGGTCCCCTTCGACGGCTCGGCGGCCCGCATGCTGACGGCGCTCGAGGGCGCGGTCGGCGCCGTCGCTTTCGACGCGGAGACCGCGTGGATGGCCTATACGTACGAGAATCTGACGACGCCCGTGGAGGTCTATCTCGCTCCGGTCGGCGGCTTCGAGGTGACGCGGCTCACCGGCGTCAACGCGGACGCGCCGACGCCGCCGATGGGTCGCACCGAAGTGCTCACGTGGACCTCGCCCGACGGGATGAAGATCGAAGGCCTGCTCACGTATCCCGTCGGGTACGAGCCGGGGCGCGCTTATCCGCTCATCCTTCAGATCCACGGCGGCCCGGCGGGCGTCTTCACGCAACGCTTCACCGGGCGGCCCGGCATCTACATGACGCAGGTCTTCGCCGAGCACGGCTATGCCGTCCTGCAGCCCAACCCGCGCGGCTCCACCGGATACGGCAAGGACTTCCGCTATGCCAACGTGAAAGACTGGGGCTACGGCGACTACGAGGATGTGATGGCCGGCGTCGACACGGTGCTCGCGATGGGCGTCGGACACCCGGACAGCCTCGCCGTGATGGGGTGGAGCTATGGCGGCTACCTCACGTCCTTCCTCGTCACCCGCACCGGGCGCTTCAAGGCCGCGAGCATGGGCGCGGGTCTGCCCGACCTCATCTCGATGGTCGCCACCACCGACATCCCGGACTACCTCGTCGCGCACATGGGCGGCGAGTATTTCGATGACTACGAGACGTATCAGAAGCACTCGGCCGTCTATCGCATCAAGAACGTGACGACACCGACACAGGTCATCCACGGCGCGGAGGACCGTCGCGTGCCGACCACACAGGGGCAGGAGTTTTATTATGCGCTCCAACGCCTCGGCGTCCCGACGGAGATGATCCTTTATCCGCGCACGCCGCACGGCCCGCGCGAGCCGAAGCTTCTCATGGACGTGACGCCCCGCATCCTCGCGTGGTTCGGGAAGCACCTCCACAAAGACGCGCCGGAGGTGGAAGCGGGGACGGAGTGAGGCGACTCACATGGCGAGGGCCGTCACCGCCGCCACGAGCCGGTCGATTTCCCCGGCGGTGTTGTAGTGACACGGCCCCACGCGCACCATGCCGCCGCGCGCGTCGAGGCCGAGCCGGCGGATGACCTCGTACGCATAGTAGTCGCCGTCCCACACGAAGAGGTTGTCCCCGGCAAGCCGGCGGGCGACGTCGCGGGGATGGCGGCCTTCGAGCGTGAACGAGACCGTGGGCACGCGCTCGTCGAAGTGCGCCGGGTCGGTGATGCCGTGGATGGTCAGGCCGGGGACGGCTTCGAGCCCGGCGACGAGGCGCGCGGTGAGGGGCCGCTCATAGTCGGCGATGGCGCGCATCGCGGCGTGGACGTGGCGGCGGCGCTCGGGGAAATGGGCGTACGCTCCGTGGTGTTCGGCGGCCATCGTCGCGCCCACCCACGCGAGGTATTCGACGGCGCCGAGCGTGCCGGCGAGCCCTTCGTGCGAGAGCGTGCCCGTCTCGAACTTGACCGGCAGCGCATCCGAGGCGGGGCGCACCTTGTATGCCGTGAGCCGTTCGAGGAGCGCCTCTTTGCCCCACAGCATGCCCTGATGCGGGCCGAAGAACTTGTACGCCGAACACACGAGGAAATCGCATCCGAGCGCCTGCACGTCCGTCGGCGCGTGGGGCGTGTACTGCACGGCGTCGACGTACATCCACCCGCCCGCGGCGTGCACCTTCTCGCCGATGGTCTTCACGTCGTTGATCGTGCCGAGGGCATTGCTCGCATAGTTGATCGCCGCAAGCCGGGTGCGCCCGGTGAGCAGGTCGTCGAGCGCCGTGAGGTCGTACCGGTACGTCGTCGGGTCGAACGGGAGCCACTTCACCGTGAGGCCGAGATCCTCGGCGAGCATGAGCCACGGCGCGACGTTGGCGTCGTGGTCCATCCGCGTGACGAGGATCTCGTCGCCGGGGCGCATCTCGCGACCGAGCGAGCGGGAGAAGGCGAACGTGAGCGTGGTCATGTTCTGCCCGAAGACGATCTCCCGCCACGAAGGGGCGTTGAGGAGGTCGGCCATGGCGCGATGGGCCTCTTCGAGGAGCGCGTCGGTGGCCGCCGAGGTGCGGAAGACGCCGTCGGCGTTGGCGTTGGCCTGCACGAGGTAGTCGCGCATGCGGTCGAGCACGTGATGCGGGACCTGCGTTCCGGCGGGATTGTCGAGGTACACGCGCGGGCGTCCGTCGTCTTCGAGCGCGAGGGCGGGAAACTGCGCGCGGATGCGGGTGAGGTCGAGCGGCATGGCGAAGGCGGAATGAGGATGGAAGCGGGGGAAACTACGATATGCCGGGCGTGAAATGCATCCGGTCCGATCAAGGTTCGTCGGATGCTCCCGCCGGCCGCCGCGCTTCCGCCCGCAGGGCCGGACTGATGGGGGCACATCCTCAAGCGCATGCACCAGGGGACGACGGGCCGGTATTATGCCTTCCCGGCGCGCTCGAACCGGCAACCCGACGGCGCCGGTGATCCGCAGTCCCACTTCCCGTACAATCCTCCGACCTTCCTTTTTCTCATCAAGGATCAGCAAGTCGGCCCGCTGTTCGGCAGCCCAGGCGATAGCTTCGGCCCCTCCCCGGTCGCGTTGGGTTTCGAGGGCGGCAACCGGCAGCGGATCGCGCGTCCCCTTCCCCTTCAGCCATGGTCGGGGAAAGCCGATTTCTTCGTGCGCCGCTGATGGGAGGGGAATCGTCGTGAAAAGGTGGGTGAGCACGTCCGTTCGGTCGCGCTTTCGAAAAACGTCATTGCGGGTTATCGGGGGGATGATTAACCTTTCTCGTTGACCGTCCTTTTTCCGAACTTTCATCCCCCGTTTTCCCCATGCGTATCCTTTGTCAGGTTCTCGCCCTTGCCTTCTGGTCCGTCTCCGCTTTTGCCCAGCCCTACGTGCTTCGTCCCGACCGCGTCTTTGACGGAGAGGCGATGCGCGACGGCTGGGTGGTCGTCGTCGAGGGCGAGCGTATCGCGGCGGCGGGACCGGTCGGCGACGTGGTTGTGCCGGACGGCGCGGAGGCGATCGACCTGGCGGGGATGACGCTTCTGCCGGGGCTCATCGAGGGGCATTCGCACATCCTGCTTCATCCGTATAACGAGACGTCGTGGAACGATCAGGTGCTCCGCGAGGCGCGGGCGGTGCGTGTGGCGCGGGCCGTCACCCACGCGCGCGCGACGCTCACGGCGGGCTTCACCACGATGCGCGACCTTGGCACCGAGGGCGCGGGTTATGCCGACGTCGGCCTCCGGCAGGCCATCGACGAAGGCATCATCCCCGGTCCCCGGCTGCTCACGGCCGGGCGCGCCATCGTCGCCACCGGGAGTTATGGGCCGAAAGGCTTCGCGCCGGAGTGGGACGTGCCGCTCGGGGCCGAGGAAGCCGACGGCTATGACGACCTCGTCCGCGTCGTCCGCGATCAGATCGGTCACGGCGTCGACGTGGTGAAGGTATACGCCGACTACCGGTGGGGGCCGCATGGCGAGGCGCGTCCGACGTTCTCCGAGGACGAGCTCCGGGTGATCGTCGAGACGGCGCGGAGCAGCGGGCGGCCCACCGTGGCGCACGCGAGCACCGCCGAGGGTATGCGCCGGGCTGCGCGCGCCGGCGTCGAGACCATCGAGCACGGCGACGGGGGCACGCCCGAGGTGTTCGCGCTCATGGCCGCCGCCGGGGTGGCCCTCTGCCCGACGCTTGCCGCCGGAGACGCCATCCTTCAGTACGGCGGTTGGAAGAAGGGCGTCGATCCCGAACCCGAGCGCATCCGCCGGAAACGCGCCGCCTTCCGCGCCGCCCTCGACGCCGGCGTGACGATGTGCGCCGGGGGCGACGTGGGCGTCTATCCGCACGGCGACAACGTGCGCGAGCTCGAGCTGATGGTCGCCTATGGCATGACGCCGCTCGCCGCGCTCCGCTCGGCCACCTCCGTCAACGCCCGGCTCTTTCACCTCGACGACCGCCTCGGCGCGGTGCGCCCCGGCCTCCTCGCCGACCTCGTAGCCGTGGCCGGGGACCCGCTCGCCGGCATCTCCAGCCTCCGCGACGTGCGCCTCGTGATGAAAGGCGGCGTCCTCTATCGCCGCCCGTGAAGAGGCCGGGCGGCATAAAAAGGGCAGGCCCGGCTTCGCCACCACAAAGCCGGGCCTGCCGTTGCCACCTGAGAGAGGTCCGAGAAGAAGTGCAGAGGTAAGACGTGCGGCATGCCGGGAGGAACATGAGTCGTGGATCTTTTCCGGCACGCCGCGGAGACGGGACGTCAGGCTGAGTCAGGGCCTGATCCGAAACCGATTTTAAGGCCTGTCAAAGTTGATGCCGGGGTTTCGGCATCCCGTTGTTTTCGAAGAATAAGGGGTGTGTCGCGCCTTCCTCGGGCTTCGATGTTTCAAAACGGCAACCCCGGAAGTCCCTTTCGTTGTCTATTGGAAACGTGGCGGGATGGCTCCGGGCGGGGCCCGAATATTACGTGTGAGACATATAAGGGGATTGAACATGGCCGTGGCGAGGGTTATACTGCATAGTGAGTAGACCCCCTTGGCGGCAGTTCTTTCGGCTGTTGTCTTCTACAATATGCAGGGTGCGACGTGTCCCGGCAGGCCGGGATGTTTTTACACGCACGAAGTGCCCGCTATGCAAGCGAAAGTCTTTCTCGTCGAAGATCATCCTATCTATCGTGCGGCGCTGATTCCGTATATCAACAACGAGCCCGGCCTCGAGGTCTGTGGTGAGGCGGAGGACGTAGCCGAGGCCGTGAAGGGCATCGAGGGAACGCATCCGAATCTGATCCTGCTCGATCTTCAACTTCGCAATTCGAACGGTTTCGAACTGATCCGTCTGGCGCGGACGCGGTGGCCGGGCGTGCGCGTGCTCGTGCTGACGATGTACGACGAGCATCAGTATGCCGCCCGCGCGCTTCAGGCCGGCGCTTCGGGGTACGTGACGAAGCTCGCGCGTCCGGAGACGGTGCTGAAGGCCATCGCCATGGTGCTTCGGGGCGAGCGCTTCGTGAGCGAGCAGGTGCGGCAGGCCCTCATCGAACACGAAGGCGCCGGCTCGATCACCGACGTGCTGACCGACCGCGAGATGGGCATCTTCCTCCTGGTGGGCCACGGACGGCGCCCGGCGGAGATCGCCGAAGCCCTGCACATGAGCGAAAAAACGGTGCACAACCACCTGACGAATATCAAGCGGCGACTGGGGTTGCAGTCGCGGCAGGAGGTCTATCAGTGCGCCAAGGAGTGGGTCCTTCGTCCGGAGCGGTTGTGAAGCGCCCGGAGGACCGGCCGTCTCACGGTGCGGCAGGCGGGGCCTCGTATCCGTAGACGATGCGCGCCGCCCGGAAGAGCCCGTCCGCCGACTGCAGGATCTTGGCCCGGAGCCGGTGGGGATAGTCCGGCGGCAGGGCGTCGAGGAAGGAGCGGACGGTGGCGGCGGCGGTGAGCGACTGATGTCCGCCGAGCGTGGCGTCGAGCCAGCGTTTGGGGAAGAAGATGTCGCCCGTGCGCTGGATCTCTTCGAGGAGTTCGAGGGCGGGACGGAGGTACGGCTCGGCGTCGGCGGCGCGGAGCGGGTGGTGGAGATAGCGCACGCCTTCGAGCACCCACGGCTCGTGCGTGCGGTTGGCCGGGTCTTTCAGGCTTTCGAAGAAGGCGTCGCGGACGGAGCGGTCCGGCGAGAGGGCGGGGCGCACGAAGGCGAAACGCGCCTGCCGGTCGGGGTTCGTGATGCGTCCGGCCTGCGCTTCGAGGATGGCTTCGGCGTCGGGGAGGCCGCGCACGGCCAGTTCGAGCGCCATGCGCGTCTCGTCCTGCTCGGAGAAGGTCAGGCCCGGGATCGTCGTCTCGCGGGCCCACACGGCGCGGAGCCGACCCACGCCTTCGGGGCTGAGGGCGACGTCCCGAAAGGCATTGAAGAAGGTGGCCTTTCGCGTGGTCGTCGAGGCTTTTTCCATGAGTTCCCACAGCAGCGCTTCGAGCTCGGGCGCGAGGGCGCGGCGGACCTCGGGCGTGAGCAAGCGCCAGTACGCGCGCGTCACGTCGCCCGTCAGGTGCTGGGCGAGGAGCTCGTTCGTCTCCGCCGGGAGCGCGGCCATGGCGCGTTCGAGGAAGACGCCGGGCGGGATGCGGCCTTCGAGGAGGGCGTCCCACAGCGTCACCCACACGATGCCCCGGAGCATCGCGTCGTCGCCTTCGGCGACGTGTTCGAGGAGGAACGCCTGGCTTTCGGGGTCGAGGACGAAGAGGCCGTAGCCGACGCCGCCGCCGTTGGGGAGGATGAAATTCGGCGCGGGTCTTCCGGCGGCTTCGGTCACCGTCAGGCTCTCGCGGTCGAGGGTGCGGGGAAAGCGGGCGAGCGCGTCACCGTCGGCAAGGAGCACGTCGAGGCGCTGGGTCCATAGAAGGCCCCGGTCCCACGGGTCGGACTGGAAGAGGGTCAGGCGTTCGAGGCGGCCGCCCGCGCGCGCGGCGCGCACCTCCACGGTGGGACGCCCCGGCTCCTCCACCCACACGCGGCTCCACGCCGTCAGGTCCTCGTCCGAGCGCCGGTCGAGGAGGGCGATGAGGTCGGGCCACGCGGCGTTCCCGTAGCGGAAAGCGTCGAGGTATTCCCGCAGCCCGTCGCGAAAGGTTTCCTCGCCGACGAGCCGTTCGAGGTGCTTCATCACGATAGGCGCTTTCTGATAGATGATCGCGCCGTAGAGCGTGCCCGCCTCCCGGAGGTTGTCGAGGGGCTGCCGGATGGGGTTTGCGCCCGCCGTCCGGTCCACGGCGTACGCCGCCGGGTAGTGGGCGAGGAGGAAGCGAAGGTCGTGGTTCACCTCGGGAAAAGAGGGGTTGACGATCTTCGCCGCCATGAAATTGGCAAAGACCTCTTTCGTCCACACGTCGTCGAACCAGTTCATCGTCACGAGGTCGCCGAACCACATGTGGGCAGTCTCGTGGGCGATGAGGGAGGCGCGACCGAGGAGCTGGTTTTGCGTGGCCGAGGCGTCGAGCATGAGGCTCGCCTGCCGGTAGAGGATCGCGCCGGGATGCTCCATGCCGCCGTACTGAAACGAGGGGATGAGCACGAAGTCGAACTTGTCGAACGGGTACGGGATGCCGGTGTAGGCTTCGAGCCACGCCAGCGCCGCCGCGTGGAGGTCGAAGATGGCGTCGCGGTTGCGGGCGAGCTTGCCGGCGTCGGTCTCGCGGTGGTACATCGTCATCGTCCGCCCGTCGCGCACGGCGGTCTCGGTCTCGAACCGACCTGCGGCAAAGGAGAAGAGGTATGTCGGGAGCGGCTTCGTCTCGGCGAAGCGGAAGATCGCGCCGTCGCCCGTGGTGTCCGTCTCGACGAGCGGCCCGTTCGCCACGGCCTTCCAGCCTTCGGGCACGTGGAGCGTGAGGCGAAACCGCGCCTTGAGGTTCGGCTGATCGAAGAGCGGGAGGGCGAAGCGGGCGCGGTCGGGGACGAAGAGGGTGTAGAGAAAGTCGTCGTTCCGGTTGAGCGAGCCCTCCCCCGCAACGAAGCGGACGGTGACCGCGTGCTCCCCTTCGTCGAGCGCCGCCGCGGGAAGGACGAGGTGCTCGTTCTCGACGGCGTAGTCGATGCTCTTGCCGTCCACGTACACGCCGAGCACGTTCCGCGCCGGCGGGTGGAAGTCGAGCACGAGCGGCCGGGAGGCGTCGCTCAGGCGGAAGCGGATCGTCGTTTCGCCGGAGATGCCGGCTTCACGGACGGCGGGGATGGTGAGGCGGACGTCATAGCGGACGTCGGAGAGCGTGCGGGCGCGGTGCTCGGCGAGCGCCCACGAGACGCCGGGGCTGGTGTCGGGCATGGCGGACTCGCCGCCGCAGCCCGCGAGGAGCACGAGCGCGACGGTCATCGGCAGGAGAAAGGAACGCATGGGCAAAGCGGATGAGGGGGGCGAAAACTGGGAAGGAAAGCGCTCCGGCCCGGATAAGCAAGACGCCCCGCCCGCCTCGACGCGGAGGGTGGAAGTTCACCGGGAAGGAGGTCGGCCCGGGCTTCCGGTCCCGCGATGGGAGGGTTCTCTGGTTCCTCCGCCTTCTTCGGTCGCGCGTCACTTCCGGAATTTCAGGATCAGGCGTTCGATCTCCGCGTCGGGGAGGGGGAGGTCGGCGGATCGGGGAGCGTCGGTGGTTGGTGCGGGCGCCGACGGGCGTTCGGTTGGCGCGGGTGCGGAGGGCGGTGCGGCGGGTTCGGAGGGGTTGCCGGCCCGGGCGCGAAGCCGCGCCTCGATGGCGTCGATCCATCCGGCGCCGTCGCCCGTGGGGGACGAGGGGCGCGGGGCGGACGGCGGGCTGTGTCGGGTGAGGGCGGGTGTGCGGGCCGCGCCGGCGGGCGGGTTGATGGGGTCGGTCTCGAAGGCCAGCCGCTTGACGTTGAGCAGGTGGAGCGGCGAGATGTTGTCGCTCGTGATGGAGCCGCCGAGCGTGCCCGGCCCGAGCGTCATCGCCGGGAAGAGGCGGTTCGTATAGCCGACCGAGCCGAGCGCCGCCACGGTGTTGACGACGATGCGCATGGCGGGCTTTTCGAGCGCGAAGGCTTCGATGACGCGCTCGTTCGTGGCGTGCAACCCGAGCGTGTGGCCGATGCCGCCGAAGTGGAGCACCTCGATGCTTCGTTTGCATCCGGCTTCCCATCCGTCTTCGGTAAAGAAGGCGAGGATCGGCGAGAGGGTCTCCATCGAGAGCGGCTCATCCTTGCCCACGCGGTCCGTCTCGCCGACGAGCGCGCGCGTGCCTTCGGGCACGGTGAAGCCGGCCATCCGGGCAATGTGCGCCGGGCTCTTGCCCACCTGCTCCACGTTCAGCCGCCCCTTGTGGAGGATGACGCCTCGGAGCGCCTCCTTCTCCTCCTCGTTCATGAAATACGCGCCCTGCTGTTTCATGGCCTCGACGAGCTTTGCGCGGATGGGCGCGTCGGCGATGACGCTGCGCTCGGTGGAGCAGAGCGTGCCCCAGTCGAACGAGGCGCCGTAGAGGAGGTCGGCGGCGGCCTTGGCGACGTCGGCGGAGCGGTCCACATAGACGGGCACGTTGCCCGAGCCGACGCCGTAGGCGGGCTTGCCCTTCGAGTAGGCGGCGCGCACCATGGCCGAGCCGCCGGTGGCCAGGATGACGTCGGAGCCGGGATCTTCGAGCAGGGCGTTCGTGCCGGGCAACGAGACCTCGGTCATGCAGCCGAAGAGGCCCTTCGGCGCGCCGGCCTTGTAGGCGGCCTCGGCCACCACGCGGAGCGCCTCGGCCGTGCACGTGACGGCGCGCGGGTGCGGGCTCATCACGATGCCGCACCGGGCCTTCGCGGCGATGATGGCCTTGTACATGGCCGTCGAGGTGGGGTTCGTCGAGGGGATGAGCGCGGCCACGACGCCCATCGGCGTGGCGATCTCCCAGATGGTGTCCTGCTCCCGCTTGCGGATGATGCCGCACGTCTTCATCCCGCGCATCCGCTCGTGGAGCGTCTTCGTGGCGAAGAGGTTCTTTTGCGTCTTGCTTTCGGGACGGCCGAAGCCGGTCTCTTCGTGCGCCATCCGGCCGAGACGCTCCGCCTCGCGCGCGCCCGCCTCGGCCATGGCCGCGACGATGCGGTCCACCTGCGCCTGCGTAAAGGTCTTGTACGTGCGCTGCGCGGCGCCCGAGGCCCGGAGAAGGTCCCGGCTCTGCTGGATTGAAAGAAGATCCTGATCCATGGCTGCTGGTCTGAACGTCCAAAGAGGGGGCGGCGACACGCGCCGGCGGTGCGCGTCGATGGTGCGCCATCGCGGCTCTCAATATGCGCCTTCGCGGTCACGGATTCAACCGGCCCGCCCGTCTTTCCCGCGCTCTTGACGAAAAGCAAATTTCTTCGGGGAGCGTTAGACAAAGAGGGACGAAAATTCTATATTTCAAAACGAATGGTCGGCTTCCGGGCGGCTCAACGCCGTGTAAGAGGCTGTTTTGAAAGGATTAGTCGGGCCATATAATCCTTTAAAGTCGAGCTCCTCCTGCGAGAACCGCGTTCTGCGGTCAAAGGGTATCCACCGAAGAGACGCATCGGCGTGTCTTTAATTTCCACCGTGATGCCCACTTTTACGTTTTCGCACGTTCTGTAATAGGAAGGCAGAAGTCGTGATAACTTTATTTCCTGTCCCCAATAAGCTTTTTCCCGGTCTTTCAGTTATGGGCCGTACGCCACAACCGATCGATGATCATACGCTGGCTTCGTTTATGGCCGGCACCCTTCCGGTGGATCGCCGCCGGGAAGTCGCCTCGCAACTTGCCCGGGACGACCATGCGCGCGAGCTGTTGCACATGGCCTATGAGGCTATGGATGCGACGAAGCCCTTTGCTGCGCCGAAGCTCTTCGCTGCGCCGAAGGAGACGGCGCCGCCGGCAGCGCCGCGCCGTGCGGATCGCCGCGCCGCGCGGTGGACGAGCGGGCTGCGCCGCCTGAGCCGGTACGCGGCGGCGGCGGTGGTCGTCCTCGCCGTCGGGCTGAGCCTGCGCCTGGCCTTCGGCCCGCTGAACACGTCGCCGGGTCTCACCACGCCGCTCGTGCGCGGCAACGAGGCCGAAAGCATCGCCATCACGTTGCCCACGACCGTCTCGGACCTCGCGTTCTCGTGGACGGAGACGCCGGGGGCGGACCATTACCACCTCGTCCTCTGGGACGCGGAACAGGCGCTCCCCATCGGACGGCACAACGCCGCGACCAACCGCATCGACGCCGATGATCCTTTCCTGGCGACGCTGCGTTCCCTCCTTGTGCCGGGGCATGTCTATGCGCTCCGCATCGACGCGCTCAACGCGGAGAACCGCCGGATCGGCTCTTCCGGCATGATCGAGTTTACCCTGCAAAAATAGCCCGTGCGACCCTCCCACGTTTCACGGCACATAGCCTCCGCGCCGCTCGGTTCGGGGGCTTTTTTTGTCGAAGCGGGCTCCTTCGAATGCGCATATGACACCGCCGACCGCACCGAATGAACGTCTGACGGCGCGCGTGCACGGGCGTGTGCAGGGTGTGGGCTATCGTCACTTCGTATGGACGCGGGCGCGCCGCCTCGGCCTCACGGGCCGGGTGCGCAACGAGCGCGACGGGAGTGTTTCCGTGGTCGCCGAAGGGCCACGCCCGGCGCTCGAGCGCCTGCTCGAAGCATTGCGTGAGGGGCCGCCCGCCGCGCGCGTGGAGCGGGTGGATGCGACGTGGGGGCCCGCCGCCGGCGCGTTCGATGACTTCGAGATCCGTCTCTGGTGATCGGGGGCTTATCTCTGCACGCTCTGAGGCGCAGGTGTATAGATGCGCTCGAGGTAGTCGGTGACCATGCGGTGCGCGCTGAAGGCGTAGGGCAGGTGCTCCATGGCGTTCCGCATCCGGGCGAGCCACTCCGGCGGAAGCCCGCGCTCGTCGCGTTCGTAAAAGGCCGGAAGGACGCTGTTTTCGAGCGTATCGTAGAGATGGTTCGCGTCTTCCGGATCCTGAATTTCCGGATCTTTGTAGAGGTGCGAGGCTTCTTCCCCGATGGCCCAGCCGTTTTTGCCGTTATAGCCTTCGGGCCACCAGCCGTCGAGGATCGAGAGGTTGAGCCCGCCGTGGACGGCCACCTTCTGGCCGCTCGTGCCGCTGGCTTCGTAGGGGCGGCGCGGGTTGTTCAGCCACACGTCGCAGCCGGAGGTGAGCATGCGCCCGATCTCCATGTCGTAGTCTTCGAGATAAATCAGCCGCCCCTTGAGCGCCGGGTGCCGGGTCATCTCGTAGATCTCCTGGATGTAGGCCTTGCCGCCTTCGTCGTCCGGATGGGCCTTGCCGGCATAGATCATCTGAATGGGCCGGTCGGCCCGGGTGAAGAACTTGATGGCGCGCTCCTTGTCGTAGAAAAAGAGGGGGGCGCGCTTGTACGTGGCGAAGCGGCGGGCGAAGCCGATGGTGAGCGCGTCGGGGTCGAGGGCGGCCTCCTGCGGCAGCGTCTGGGTTTTGAGGTATTCGTTGACGAAGGCGATGAGCGTGCGGCGGAGCATGCGCCGGTATTCCCAGAGCGCCTCGTCGGAGATGTCCCGCACCTTTTGCCAGACCTCGGGGCGGTCGCGGTGTTCGAGCCAGTTCGGGCCGAGGTGTTCGTTGAGGAAGGGGCGCGCGTGGGGGGCCGTCCACGTGGGCAGGTGCACGCCGTTGGTGACGTACCCGATGGGCACCTCGTCGGCGTGGCGGTCGGGGTAGAGGGCGTGCCACTGCCGGCGGGCCACCTCGCCGTTGAGCTTCGAGACGCCGTTGGCGGTGCGCGAGAGCTTGAGGCCGAGCACGGTCATGTTGAACGCGCTCGTCACGTCGTTGGGGTTGATGCGGCCGTAGGCAAGCAGGTCATGGTCGGAGAAGCCGATCTCGCGCTGGAAGCCCCGCATCTGTTCGATGAACAGGCCGGGATCGAAGCGGTCGTGTCCGGCTTTGACGGGCGTATGGGTGGTGAAGACGCACCGTTCGCGCACGGCGGCCTCGGCCTCCGAACGGCTCAGCCCGCGCGCCACCTGCTCGCGCAACAGCTCCAAGGTGAGAAAGGCGCAGTGCCCCTCGTTCAGGTGGAAGACCTCCGCCTCCGCCCCGACGGCGCGGAGCATCCGGACGCCGCCGATGCCGAGAATGATCTCCTGCTGGATGCGCGTGGTGCGGTCGCCCTGATAGAGCCGGCGCGTGAGGAAGCGCAGGTGGTACGGGTTGGCGCTGAAGTCGGTGTCGAGAAGGTACATCGTGGTGTGGCCCAGGTCGATCCTCCAGGCGCGCAGGTGCACCTCGTCCCATCCCGCATGGACGGTCACCGTGAGGGGCAGGCCGGAAGCGTCCGTGACGAGCGTCACCGGGTGCTCGGTCGCGTCGATGCCGGGAAACTCGGCCTGCTGCCGGCCCCGGGCGTCGAAGTACTGCTTGAAATAGCCGCCGCGAAGGAAGAGGCCGACCGTGGTGAAGGGCAGGCCCAGGTCGGAGGCCGCCTTGGCGTGGTCGCCGGCGAGGATGCCGAGACCGCCCGAATAGAACGGCAGGCTCTCGTGGAGTCCGTATTCCATGCAAAAATAAGCCGTGGGCGGCGCGTCCCCGTAGCGACGGTCGGCGCTCATGTACGCCTCGAAAGCCGCGTGGACGGCGTCGACCTCTTTCGCAAAATCGGGATCGTTGAGGACGGCCTCGTCGGCCACCCGCAGCGCGGCGACCGGGTTGTTGTCCGTGACGGCAAACGCGCCGGGACTCAGCCGGCGGAAAAGGGCGATGGCTTCCGGGGTCCAGGTCCACCACAGGTTGGCGGCAAGCGCCGCGAGCTTCTCACGCGTGGTCATGTTTCCTTCGAAGATGGCTGATTCGAGGTCGAAAAGGGGAGGATGAAAACGCTTACATGGGGGGCGTCAAAAAAATTCCCGCCGCCGGAAAGAACGAGGGGATGCCGGGCCTCGACCCGAAAAAACACGCCAATATACGGAGTGCGAGCAATTTTCTGAGGGTGGGGCGGGCGTTTTTTCACCACGAGGAAACAGTATGCGAAAACCGCCGCCTCCCGGCCAAAATGACGATTTATTTCTCGTGATGCCATGTTTCCCCGGGCGCGGGCGCCGGATCTCATCTAAAATCCTTTCATCGGCGTACAAGCCGCCATCGTAAATTTTTTTAATAGCCTTCTCGAAACCCGCTCATGTATGACCGCTCACGTCCGTGGACCCGCCGCGCGCTGCTCGACGAGGCCGTCCGCCGCCTGGAGGCTGCCGGTGTGCCCGAAGCGCGCCGCAACGCCGAGTGGATGCTCGGCGAGGCGCTCGGGTGCGGCCGCGCGATGCTCTATGCCTACCCGGAACGTCCCGTGCCGCCGGAGGCGGCGCGGCGCTTCGTGGAGATGACGGCCCGGCGCGAAGGCCGGGAGCCGCTGCAGTACGTCCTCGGGTATACCGAATTTTTCGGTCTCCGCGTGGAGGTCACGCCGGACGTGCTCATCCCGCGTCCCGAGACGGAGCAGGTCGTCGAGGCGGCGCTCGAACGGCTCGAAGGACGCCCCGCCCCGCGCATCCTCGACGTCGGGACCGGGAGCGGGTGCATCGCGCTCGCGCTCAAACACGCCCGGCGCGACGCCGAGGTCTTCGCGTGCGACGTGAGCCGGTCCGCGCTCGCCGTCGCCGCCGCGAACGCCCGGGCGCTCGGCCTCGACGTCGCCTTCCTTCCCGCCGACGCGCTCGCGCCGGACTTCCCCGCCCGCGTCCCCGCAGCCCTCGATCTGTTCGTCTCGAACCCGCCGTACGTGCCGCCCGGCGAGGCGGCCACGCTCGCGCCGGAGGTGGCCGCGCACGAGCCGCATCGCGCCCTCTTCACCGACGCCGACCCGCTTCAGTTCTACCGCGCGCTCACGCGCCACGCCCGCACGCTCGTGCGCCCAGGCGGCGCGCTCGTCTTCGAGACGCACGCCGATCACGCCGGCGCCGTCCGCGACCTCCTCGCCGCGGCGGGCTTCGCCGACGTCCGGCTCGAGAACGACCTCGCCGGGCTGCCGCGCATCGTCTCGGGAATCGCCGCCTCGTGACTTCCCGGTGTCTTCGTACGTCGTGTCCGTCGAACGTTGGACGGACACGATGCTTTCGCGAACGCATCCCGCTCGTGCGCGTGAAAGGAAGCCGAGGGGGGAAAGGTTCGCTTTCCCTCGCCGTGTGTCACGTCTCATGCAATCGATTCGCTTCATGAAAATCGCTCTCATCCAGCTTCGCCCGACGGAGGACCACGCGCGGAGCCTCCGGCGCGGGCTCGACGCCCTCGAAGAAGCCGCCGCCGCCGGCGCGGACCTGGTCGTCTATCCCGAACTCGCCTTTACGCCGTTCTTTCCGCAGCATCGGGGGGGGCCGGAGGCGCGGAGCCTCGCCGAGCCGGTGCCGGGGCCGACGACGGCGCTCTTTCAGGAGGCGGCCCGGCGGCTCGGCGTCGTCGTGGTGATCAACCTGTATGAGCGCGACGGCGACCGGGCCTTCGACACCTCGCCCGTCATCGACGCCGACGGCGCGCTCCTCGGTCGCACGCGCATGATGCACATCACCCAGTACGAAGGCTTTTACGAACAGGATTATTACACCCCCGGCGACACCGGCGCGCCCGTATACGAGACCGCCGTGGGGCGCATCGGCGTGGCGATCTGTTATGACCGGCACTACCCCGAATACCTCCGCGCGCTCGCGCTCGGCGGGGCGGACCTCGTGGTGGTCCCGCAGGCCGGCGCTACGGGCGAGTGGCCGGAGGGCGTCTATGAAGCCGAACTCCAGGTGCCGGCCTTCCAGAACGGTTACTTCATGGCGCTTGCCAACCGTGTCGGAGCCGAAGAGACGCTCACCTTTGCGGGCGGCTCCTTCGTCGTCGATCCGAAGGGGCAGGTGCTCGCGCAGGCTCCGTTCGGGGAGGAGGCGATCCTTTATGCCGACCTCGACCTGAGCCGGTGCCGTGAAGCGCCCGCCCGGCAACTTTTTCTCCGCCACCGTCGCCCCGATCAGTATGAGGGCGGCGCCGTTCGTCTCGCCGAACCGGTGATGACGCGCGAATAGCCGTTCTTTCTTTCCCGTGCCGCGCTCGTCCTCCCGGGAGAGCCCGAAGGTCGGCGTCGAGGACGCGATGCCGGAGGGCATTGCGTGGCGGTCGAACCCGGATCCCTCGGCGTACTGGAAGCCTCAGGACATTTTGTATTTAAGGCATTGATAAGCAATGATTTGATGGTCATAATAAATTGATCGGGAGAAGTGTTTGAGCGGACGCAAAGCGAGTCTTCGATCCCTGATGGAGGGGAGCGGACGGCCGCCTCCCTCGATGGTATTCAAACCGAAGGTCAGCCGCCGGATCGGGCATCGTGTCGCCGGGCAAAATCAAACGTATCGGGTGTTTTCCGGGGGGTGTTCGTTTGGGAGGGGGCCGGCGCCTTCAGGTGTCGCGGCGTATTGGAATGGAAGTTGAGCGGGAGGACAGCGTTTCACGTCAAAGAATGGATAGTCCTCCGGCAAACGCATGTCCGACCTTGCCCGCATTACCGATCATGAGCCCCTCGTTTCGTGGTGTCGTCCCTGGAACCTTCGTCTTTTCCTCGGGCGCGCGCGTCTGACGCCGGAAGGAATCGTCATCACGGGCTGGCAGCGCCGGGGCTGGTATCGCCGCCGCATCCGGCTCGACGAGTTGGAGGGCGTGTCGTGGCATCCGGGGCGAAAGGAGCGGCGCGGAATCACGCTGTATTTCCGGAACGGAGGCGAGTTCACGCTCCTTCTCAAAGGCGCGGCGCTCTGGCAGCTGGCGCTGGATCGTATGCTGGCGCGCGAGCCTCGTCCGGTCCATCCCGACCTTTCGGGGAAGCGCTATGCCGTGCGCCGGTTGTATGTCGCCTTATCGGCGCTGGAAGACGCACCGCCCGTCATTCATCTCTCGTCTTCGGGAGACGGTCTCACGGGTCGTGTTCCTTCGCCAGAAACTCCTCGTACGTCAGCCGATGATAGGCGCCCGTCCCGATGAAGCGGAGCACCTGCAGGAACACGTCGCCCTCGTGGAAGCCGGGCAACCGCGTGATGTAGGCGCCGTCGGGTTCGAGGAAGACCGTCGTGGGCGTCGAGGAAGCGCCCAGTCCCATCGCCAGTTCGGCCGAGGTGAGCGTATAGCCTTTGAACGTGACGGTGTCGCCGTACTCTTCGAGGTTCAGTCGGGCGATTTCGAAATTCTCGTGGAGATAGTCGCGCAGTTCGGGGAGGGTATAGACTTCGGTTTGCATCTTCCGGCACCAGCCGCACCACGGCGCATACACGTCGATGAGGATCGCTTTTCCGCTTTTCCGCGCGGCGGCGGCGGCTTCCGGGAACGAGCGCCATGCGGGCGCCTGTGCCCGGGCATCCGGCGAGCCTCCGGCGCACACCACGCAGGCGAGCAGGAGCGGAAGCACGCGGGCCGGGATCGGCCGGTGAGAAGGAAGGGCGTTCATGGGAGCGCTTATGCGGAGAGCCAGTCGCGGTAGAGACGTGTGAAGGGCTGAGATGCCTTCTCCCAGCTAAAAGTTTCGAACACACGCGGGGCGTTGGCGCGCCAGCGGGCGCGGGCTTCGGCGTCGGCGACGACGTGCCGGAGCGCGGCGGCGAGCGCGCCCGGCGCCGCCGGATCGACCAGGCGGCCCACCTCGTGCCCGGCGACGACACGACGGATCTCGGGCAGGTCGGAGGCGAGCACGGGGACGCCGGCCATGAGGTACTCGAAGAGTTTGTTCGGGAGGGCGAAACGGTGGTTGAGGCATGTGTCTTCGAGGAGCGTCACGCCCACGTCGGCGTCGGCGGTGAGCGGGAGGAGCGCGTCGGGCGGCACGGCGTCGACGAAGCGGACGCGGTCGGTGAGGGCGAGGCGGTCGGTCAGGGCGACGAGCGCGGGGCGGAAAGGCCCGTAGCCGAGGAAGACGAGCGCCGCGCCGGGGACCTCCCGCATCGCCGCGACGAGGAGGTCGCATCCTCGATCCTTGCGCATCTGCCCCTGATGAAGCACGACGAAGGCGTCGGGCGCGAGGCCCGCTTTTTCACGGAGAAGGCCCGCCGGGCGCACGTTTTGGAGGGGCGGGACGTTCGGGAGCACGCGCGGCGGGGGGATGTCGTAGGTCCGGGCCATGTGCTCGGCGATGGCTTCGCTCACGGTGAAGACGGCGTCGGCGCGGCGCACGTGGCGGGCTTCGACGCTTTGCCAGAAGCGTCGCACCCACGGCCGGCCGGCGGTCGCCGCGACGTGCGGGTAGCGCTCACGGGCATCGAAGACGAGGCGTCCGCCGTGCCGCCGGGCGGCGGCGGCCAGGGCCGGAAGCGTATAGAGGTCGGAGGCGTGGTAGACCTTCGCGGGGACGGCCGCAGCCGCCCGGTGAAAGCGCCGGTGCACGCGCGCGAAAAAGGGCGGGCCTCCACCCGGTGGGGCGGGAAGGACGCGCACGTGCAGCCCCGCTTCGAGAGGCGTCTCCCCGGCTTCGGGGCCGAGGGAGAGCACGAGCGTGCGCGCGCCAAGGCCGGAGAGCGCACGCAACTGCTTGAGCGCGCGCGCGTTGCGGCGCACGTCGCCCGTCAGGCCGAAGACCACATCGAAAGCAAGAGGCATGGAAACAAGGGAAAGGGAGACGCCGGACGAATGCCGCCGGAGGAAGACGCCGGGGCTTTCATGGTTGTTTCACGCATTTTGTTTGGCAAAACGCAGGAGGGATGAAGAAAGCGCTTGACGTAAGATTAAACTTTTATTACTATCGAAGCATTCGTTGTAAGCGCTTACATGGCGGGTGGATTCTTGGGTGTAACCATCTACGATATTGCGGAAAAGGCCGGTGTGTCCATCGCCACGGTTTCGCGGGTGTTCAACAAGCACGCCCGTGTTTCGGAGAAGACGCGCGGGCGCGTGCTGGCCGTGGCGCGCGAACTCGGGTATCAGCCCCACGTCTCGGCGCAAAGTCTGGCCCGGCAGAAGACGCACCTCATAGCCGCGGTCATCCCCGTGTTGTCGAACTTCTTCTACATGGAGATCATCCGGGGCATGCAGGATGCGGTGGCCGACAGCGCGTTCGACCTCATCCTGTATGCCGCGCCTTCGCCCCAGGAGGTGGACAGCCAGCTCGAGCGCGCCATCCAGAAAGGCCGCGCCGACGGCTTGCTGCTGCTCTCGACGCCGCTCTCGGAGACCTACCGGGAACGCCTCAACAACGCCCGTCTGGCGGTGATCCTCATCGATGCCGCCGACCCGGACTTCGACTCGGTGGCGGTCGACAACGTCAAGGGCGGGTACATGGCCACGCGCTACCTGCTCGACCTCGGCTATGCCCGCATTGCCCACATCACCGTCGATCCGGAGCCGCCGCCGGCCGCGCAACGTCGCGAGGGCTACGAGCGCGCGCTTCGGGAGGCCGGGCGCACGGTGGATCCCGCGCTCATCGCCGCGAGCGACCGCAAGCCGTACGGCTTCGTCGAAGAGGCCGGCTATGAGGGCATGAAGACGCTTCTGAGCCGGGAGGTGTCGCCGGACGCCGTCTTTGCCGCCTCCGACATTCAGGCGCTCGGCGTCTTGCGGGCGCTCCGGGAAGCCGGGCTGCGGGTCCCCGAAGACCTCGGCGTCATCGGCTTCGACGACATCGTGGTGAGCCAGTACATCGGCCTGACGACCCTCCGGCAGCCCATGTACGAGATGGGCAAGCTCGCCATCGAGAAGCTCCTGGCGCGGCTCGAAGACCCGGATCGACCCGTCTCGCACACCGTCTTCTCGCCTCGCCTCGTCATTCGGAGCACCTGCCGGGCGGAAGGTGCGGGCGCCAACCACACCGATTCCGCCAACCACCCCGAGTCCGCCGGACACCCCTCGAAAAAGTAGGCTATGCGGCGCTTCGTCTCCATATGCGTTCTCTTCCTCGGCGCGGTCGTCCTGGCCGGGTGCGGCCGTGCGCAGACGCCCGGGACGCCGCTCGTGACCGTGGCGGGGACGGACGTCTCGACCGACGCCTTTCGCACGCAGTACACCGACTATCTTACGCGCGTGGGGCTCCGCGACACGCCTCGCCTGCGCGACGGTTTTCTCCAGCGCCTCATCTCCACCGCGCTCGTCGTGCGGGAAGCGAGGGATGCGGGCATCGAGCGGGAGGAAGCCTATCGTTTTTATGAGGAAAAGGCGCGTCGCAAGCTGCTCCTCGAAGCCTTCGCCGACCGCGTGCTCTTCGACACGGTCCGCGTCACGGACGAGGAGCTCGCCGAGATGTTCGTCCGGATCAATACGCAGGTGAAGGCGCGGCACCTCTATGCCCGCACCCGCGCCGAGGCCGACACGCTGGCGGCCCGGCTCCGGCGCGGCGCGTCGTTCGAAGCGCTGGCCGAGGAAGTCTTTGCCGACACGGCGCTCGCCCGTCACGGAGGTTCGGTCGGCTATTTCTCTTTCGACGAGATGGATCCGGCGTTCGAAGACGCCGCCTTTTCGCTGCGCGTGGGCGAACGTTCGGAGCCGGTGCGCACCGCCTACGGCTATTCGATCATCGAGGTGGAGGATCGCTTTACGAAGCCCCTCCTCACGGAGACCGAGTTTGCCGGGAAGAAGGACCGGCTGGCGGCGTACGTGCTGCGCCGGAAGCGGGCCCGGGCGCGCTCGGCGTACGTGCGTCGCCTCGCCGCCGCGCTCGACCCGGCGTTCCACGAGCCCGCCTTCACCCGCCTCGTCGATCAGGCTGCGGGCCGCGCCCCGGTGAGCGACGCCGAGACGCGCGCGGCGTGGATGGCCGAGCCGCTCGTCACCTTCGGCCCCGAGGGCGCGCGCCGCACGTGGACCGTGGCGGACTTCCGCGCGCGGGCGCGGTTCACCGATGAGGCGCGCCTCGCCGAGATCGACACGCCGGAAGAGATGGCCGACTTCGTTCGGGGGCTTGCCGTACGCGAGGGGATGCTCGAACGCGCCGAAGCGGCCCGCCTCGACGCGCTTCCCGAATATGAGCACGCCCTGCGTCGCGCGATGGACGAGTGGGTGTGGGAGCGCGCGTTCGAGCGGATCACGGCCGAGACGACGGTTCCGGAGGACACGCTTCGCGCCCACTATGCGGCCCACCGCGCCGCCTTCGTGATCCCCGAGCGGGTGCGGGTGTGGGAGATCCTCGTCGGCACGAAAGCCGAGGCGGAGGCGCTCAAGGCCCGTCTCGGTGCGGAGACCTTCGAGGCGCTCGCGCGCGCCCACTCGATGCGCCCCGGCGCGGACGCCACGGGCGGCGACCTCGGCTTCGTCACGCCGGACCAGCTCGGCGGGCTGGCCGATCCCGTGTTTGCCGCGCGCGAGGGCGCGGTGCTCGGGCCGCTCGAAGTGGCGGGGCGGTACGTCTTGCTGAAGGTCGGCGAGCGCCGACCGGCGCGGCAGGCTTCGTTCGAGGAGGCGCGGCCCGAGATCGAACGCCGGCTCCGGGAGCGTTTTGAGCGCCGTCGTTTTCGCGCGCACGTCGATGCCCTTCGCGAGCGCTACGAGGTCGTGCTTCACCGAGAAGCCGCCGCCGGCGTGGCAAAGGCCTTCGAAACGAAAAAGACCTCCTTTTGACCCTTTTTGAAGACGACCCGGACGGGAACCCTATGCGAAGAGGCCTGAAGACGATCCTGTTGCTGTTGCC
Organism: Rhodocaloribacter sp.; assembly: GCF_056451265.1. Taxonomy (NCBI): domain Bacteria; kingdom Pseudomonadati; phylum Rhodothermota; class Rhodothermia; order Rhodothermales; family Rhodothermaceae; genus Rhodocaloribacter; species Rhodocaloribacter sp. The sequence continues at coordinate 23,271 of NZ_JBWOPL010000052.1, forward strand.
GACGTGCCTGTTGGTGGCCGGCGCGTTCGCGCAGACCGGCAAAATCGTCGGGCGTGTGACCGACGCGGCGACGGGCGAGCCGCTGCCCGGCGTCAACGTGGTGATCGAAGGAACGACGCAGGGCACCGCGACGAACCTCGACGGCGAGTACGTCATCATCGGCGTGCGGCCCGGCACGTATGCCGTCGTGGCCTCCTTCATCGGCTATCGCACCGAGCGGCGGACGGGCGTGCAGGTCAACGTCGACCTCACCACGCGCGTCGATTTTCAGATGGCGGAAGAAGTGATCGAGGGCGAGGAGATCGTCGTGGTTGCGGAAGCCGAAGGGGTGCGGAAGGACGTCACGAGTGCGGAGGCGCGCGTCTCGAGCGAGACCATCGACCGCTTGCCGGTGAACGAACTGAGCCAGGTGCTCGACGTGCAGGCGGGCATCACCACGCGCGGCGGCCTCCACATCCGGGGCGGGCGCTCGAGCGAGATCACGTACATGGTCGACGGCGTGCCCGTGACCGACAGTTACGACGGCTCGGCGGCCATTCAGGTGGAGAACGACGGCATTCAGGAGCTTCAGGTCATCTCCGGGACGTTCAACGCCGAGTTCGGCAACGCCATGTCCGGCGTCATCAACGTGGTCACGAAAGAGGGTCGGGGCGATCACTTCGGCGGCTCGGCGGAGTTTTATACCGGAAGCTACCTCGTCGCCGGGGAGCGCGCCGGCGGCAAGGCCTACGTGCGCGGCGTCGAGGCCGAACGCTACACCGTCGACGGCATTCAGTACCGCGACGTCGATCCGTACGCGTATCTCCCGGTCGATCCCGCGTATTATTACAACGGTCGGCTCTCGCTCGAAGGCCCGCTCTTCTCCGATCGCGCCACGCTGTTCGTGCTCGGGCGCTACTTCTCGAACGACGGGTGGCTCTACGGGGCCGACATCTTCAACACCGACGGCACGCTGGCCGACTCGTCGCTCACGCCGCTCAACACGTTCGAGAAGTTCAGCTGGCAGGGCAACCTGCGTTTTCGGATTTCGAACAGCCTCATCCTCAATCTGATCGGGCTGGGGTCGTTCAGCAAAGGACGCGACGGCGGGCAGTTCTGGCGCTGGGCCCCGAACGGACGGCCCGAGACCACCGACAACGGCTTCGACACCAAACTCAAGCTGACCCACCTGATCAGCGCCACCACCTTCTATACGCTTTCCGTCGCCACGTTCAACCGCACGCTCGAAAACTGGACCTTCGACGACCCGTTCGATCCGCGATACAACGATTTTCTCATCAGCCCGCCCGACTCGGTCGAGGTCATCCCCGGCTCCGGGCAGTACATGCCCGTGGTCACGGGGTCGAACCGCTTCGCGCGCGGCGGCACGGCGCTCGGGCGCTTTACCCGGAAGACGCGGACGTACCTCGTCAAGGGGGATCTTTCGAGCCAGTTCGGGCGGTATCACCTCGTCAAGACCGGCTTTCAGGTGAAGGTCGACGAGATGAGCGCCACCGGGTTCGGGCTCATCCCCAAGACCGACGAGAACGGCTCCCGCCTCGAACCCTTCGAGCCGGCCATCCCCCCCGAGGAGTCGCCCGCGTTCAACAGTTTCAAGGACGCCCGGCCCGTGACCGTGAGCGCCTACGTGCAGGACAAGATCGAGTTCGAGAGCTTCATCGTGAACGCCGGTCTGCGCTTCGATTACTTCGACGCCCGCTCGCGCATCCCCGCCGACCCTGCCGATCCGAACATCTTCAACCCGCTCAAGAAGGTCAATCAGTTCAACGACCTCGACGGCAACGGGAAGATCACCGCCGACGAGGAGCGAGACGACAATCGCATCACGCGGGCCGAGCGTGAGACGTACTGGTGGAAGAGCACGTCGCCGAAGGCGCAGGTCTCGCCGCGTCTGGGCATCGCCTATCCGATCACCGAGCAGGGCGTGGTGCATTTCTCGTACGGCATCTTCTTCCAGATCCCCTCGTTCGTCAACCTCTTCGACCAGTTCGGATACAAGGTCGGCGGCACCACGGGCACGTACGGCCCCTTCGGCAATCCCGACCTCGAACCGCAGAAGACGACCATGTACGAGCTCGGCTTCAAACAGGGCTTCGGCGACTTCGTGCTCGACGTGACGGTGTACAACCGCGACATCCGCAACTGGGTCTCCACCTCGGTGGTGCTTCAGACGGCCCGGCCCGGCGTCAACTATACCATCTTCACCAACCGCGACTATGCCAACACGCGCGGCGTGACGCTGACGCTCAAGCGCAACTTCGTCGACAACTTCGGCTTCGATCTCAACTATACGTTTCAGGTGGTCGAGGGCTCGAACTCGAACCCGGCGGACGAGCTCGTGGCCATACGGAGCAACCGCGAGCCGGCGCTGCAACTGCTGCCGCTCGACTGGGATCAGCGGCACAAGATCGCCGGGGCGGTCTATTTCGCGCCCTCGAGCTGGGGCGGCTCGCTCCGGTTCCGCTTCGGCTCGGGCTTCCCCTATACGCCTTCGTTCCCCGAGGCGGCCCTCTTCGGGCGCGACGTCGCGCCGACGTTCCCCCGCAACTCGCGCCGCATCCCCTCGACGTTCGAGGTGGACCTGAACGTGTACAAGGAGTTCTCCTTCGGAAGCTTTCGCCCCCGGCTCTTCGCCGAGGTCTTCAACGTCCTCGACACGCGCAACGTGGAGGCGGTCTTCTCCGACACCGGCAAGCCGGACGTGACGGTGACCCAGTTTCAGACCGGCTCCTTCGATCCCGGCTTCTTCGTGCGGCCCGACTTTTACCGCGAGCCGCGCCGGATTCAGGTGGGCATCCAGTTTAATTTCTGAGCGATTCGGACGTTCGCATCATGAACCACAGGCCATACATGCATAAAGGGTTGGGATGGGGTGCGCTGGCGCTGGCGCTGGCGCTGGCGATGCCTGCCGGTGCGTGGGCGCAGGGCGTCATCGACCGGAACCACGTGCCGAGCAAGGAACGCGTCGATCCGGACGAGCGGCGGTGCGACATCGTCAACGGCAACAACCTCGCCGCGACGATCACGAACTGGAACCAGACGGCCCAGTGTGAGGGCGGCGGCCCCGACCTGCCGGACAACGTCTTCTACGAGTGGCCGAAGAACACCAACCGCATCTACGTAGCGCTCTCGCAGCTCTGGGTCGGCGCGGAAGTCAGGGACGAAAACGACGAAAAGCTCTGGATCGTCGACGTCTCCGATTTTCGCTCGGACCCCGTCACGAGCGAGTCCTGGACGTTCGAGCCCATCAAGGGATACGTGCAGCCCGGCGGACGCGAACTCGGCATCGCGCAGTCCGACGAACCCACCTCCTGGCCCGACTTCTGGCCCGACAAGCTCAACGACGCCGGCGACCCCGGCTGGCGCGGCTCCTGGAACGGCTTCTTCGGGAAGAACATCTTCAACGCCGACCAGGAGTTCTTCTACAAAGCCGGGGATGACAACTACAACCGCTATCCGACCTATTTCCCCGACTCGACCGACCTCGCGCGCGGCGGCCTCGGCCTGATCGTCGAGACGCGCGTGCTGGCGTGGACGCAGATCCTCATCAACGACGCCATCTTCCTCCTCTACGCCGTCAAGAACGACGGCACGAACGATCTCAACAAAGTCGGGATGACGATGTGGCTGGCCGACCTCGTCGGCGGCGACAGCCAGGACGACATCCCGTTCTTCGACGTGCTCGAAGACGTGGCCTTCATGACCGATGCCGACGGTGTGGGCACCGAGCCCTTCGGCTCCGACCCCGTGGGTGAGGCGGCCATCGCCTTCCTCGAAACGCCCGGCAATGCCATCGACCGCATCGACAACGATGCCGACGGCTCCACCGCCGAGGAGTGCACGCCGCTCGTCGGCGAGTGCAGCAGTCCCGTCATCTCGGCGGACCTCATCGCGGGCGAGGACCCCGCGAACGGCCTCGACGACAACGGCAACGGCCTCATCGACGAGAACGCCAGCCACATCCCGTTCTCCGGCGAACTCGGGACGAGCGCCGGCGTCGGCTTTGCGGACTACATCGACAACGACGCCGACGGCGAGCGCGGCGGCCCCGTCGTCACGGAGGACATGATCGCGCAGGCTTCGCCGGACCGGTGGCTGCGCTGGCCTCCGAACCCGGAAAACGACCCCGTGCAGCAACGCGCCGACGGAAGCCCCATCGTGCATCTGCTCCTGCTCGACGACGACGACCTCGGCCTGCCGTTCAAAGACGGCCTCGACAACGACGACTCGTGCGTGACCCCCACGGCGGACTATCCGCTCCTTTCCGAACCGGGCTCGCCCACCGTCACGCAGGCGATGGTCGATGAGGCCGCCGCCGATCCGTACGGGCGCGTGCGCGTGCCGGGCACGGACCGCATCCTCTACGACGTCGACCCGGGCGACCTCGGCAAGTGCTATGCCGACGGCCTCGACAACGACGGCGACGGCGCCGTGGACGAGGGCATCGACGAGGGCATCGACGAGATGATCGACGAGAGCCGCGCCGACGGCATCGACAACGACGGCGACTGGAACCCGCTCCAGGACGACAACGGCCTCGACGGGGTGGCCTTCTCCGGCGACCCCGGAGACCAGGACGGACAGCCCACCACCGGCGCCGGCACCGGCTTCCCCGGCGAGCGCAACATCGACGTGACCGACATCTCGGAGTCGGACCAGATCGGCATCACCAACGCTCAGATCTTCCCCGCGGGCTCGCTCAACTTCAACTCGCGCTCGGACCGCTTCCTCTTCTTTACCTACATGATCCCGGGCGACATCACCGTCGAGAAGCCGCCGCCGGGCGAGAACGACCTCGCCATCTCGAGCGGCCTCTTCCCGCTGAAGGCCGGGCAGACCGAACGCTTCTCCCTCTCGGTCCAGATCAACCCGGATCGCGAGACGGTGCTCACCGTGCGCGACAACGCGCTCAACGCCTATCTCGAAGACTATCAGTTCGCGCAGGCCCCCATCACGCCGGAAGTGCGGGCGGTGCCGGGCGACGGGCGCGTGACGCTCTACTGGGACAGCGCCGCCGAGGAATCGTTCGACCAGTTCCTCGCCGGCCTCGGGCTGCCCGCGAAGGACTTCGAGGGCTATCGCGTCTACCGCGCCACCGACCCCGCCTTCCTCGACGCGCTCCAGATCACCGACGGGCGCGGCAACCTCATCTTCCGCAAGCCCATCGCTCAGTTCGACCTCATCGACGAGCACGAGGGCTTCCATCCGGTCGACGTCAACGGCGTCAAGTTTTATCTGGGCAACAACCGCCGCGATCCCGGCGAGGCGGACAACGGCCTCACCCACGTGTTCGTGGATACGACCGTCACCAACGGCATCGAGTACTTCTATGCCGTCACCGCCTACGACTTCGGCGCGCCCAACGCCGACATCTCGCCGACCGAGTCCTCCATCCGCATTCAGCGCCTGGCCGACGGCTCGATCCGCACCGGGCCGAACGTCGTCCGCATCACGCCGACGGCGCCCGTGGCGGGCTTCGAGGGCGCCGACATCGCCAACCTCGAACGCACGAAAGGCACCACGAGCAGCCGCATCGGATACGAGATCATCGACCCGACGGTGCTCGACGACGGGCGGCGCTTCCGCATCGTCTTCGAGGATACGCTCATCGCCGGCAACCGCAATACGCCCGACACGCTCACCACGAAAAACTTCTCGATCCTCGATGCGGAGACCGGCGAGCCCATCCTCGCGCGCTCGACGGCCTTCAGGGAAGGCTCCGAGTTCCCCATCCTCGACGACCTCGGAAGGCCCATCGGCTTCAAGCTGATGTTCTTCCTCGAACCGTTCATCACGCTGAACTCGTCGGAGTCCGGGTGGAACGACGACGAGGTGTATCCGATCACGCTCGAACCGTTCCTCTCCGCCTTCCTCGGCATCAAGGGGCTGCGCAACCCGGCGGATTACCGGGTGCGGGTCGTCGGGCCGGCGCAGGGCATGTCCGTGGCGATGCAGGTGACGCGCCGCACGTCGCTGCCCGCGCGCCCGACGAACGTGGAGGTCTTCCGCGTGATGCCGGACGGGACGGAAGTGCCGGTCAAATATGCGTTCTGGGATCTGAGCGGGCCGGACTTCGTCGGGGCCGAGTCCACCGAACCGGCCACGTTCAGCGCCGACCCGTCCATCGGCGAGAGCGACCGGATCATCCTCATCGAGCCCAAGGTGGGCGACGACAGCGGACAGGAGGTGGTCACCTGGTCGATCGGGCTCAACTTCGTCTTTGCGGATCGCCGCGATCCGGTGGAGGGCGACGAGGCCACCATCATCACGCGCAAACCCTTTCTCTCGACCGATGAGTTTGAATTCACGACGGTCGGCCCGAAGGTCGATGTGGAGAAGGCGCGCGATCAACTGGCGGACATTCAGGTGGTGCCGAACCCGTACGTGGCGACGAACCAGTTCGAGCGGCTCAACCCGTTCACGACCGGGCGCGGTCCCCGGGCGATCAAGTTCATCAATCTGCCGCCGCAGGCGACGGTGCGCATCTTCACCGTCAGCGGCAAGTTCCTTCGCGAACTCCGGCGGAACGAGGGTTCGAACGACGCGCTCACGCCGTCGGCTCTGCTCGACGGCACGCTTGAATGGGACCTCGAGACGAGGGACGGCCTGACGGTGTCGTACGGCGTCTATCTCTATCACGTGGAGGCGCCCGGCATCGGTGAGAAGTCGGGCACGTTCGCCATCATTAAATAGACAGGAGGACGCATCGAGAGGCGCGAACGCCCTTTTCGCATGCGCGCAACCCGGCTTTCCGGCATGATGACAACCAACCGAAGATACGGCCTGCTCCCGGCGCTCGGGCTCCTCGTGGTGATGACGCTCGCGGGCGGCCGCGAGGCCTTCGCCCAGTTCGACAACGTCACGCGGGACGTGACGCGGCGCGGGACGTCGGCGGCGGAGTTTCTGGCGATTCCCGTCGGCGCGCGCGCCACGGCGATGGGCAGCGCCATCACCGCGCTCGTCGAGGATGCGACGGCCATCTACTGGAACCCGGCGGGGCTGGGCGGCCTCGCCAAAGGCAGCCTCACGGTGGAGCATGCCGAGTGGCTGGCGGGCGTCACGTTCAACTACGTGGCCGTGGCGATGCCTTCGAGCTTCGGCACGTTCGGCTTCGGCGTCACGGCCATGCGCACCCCGGAGATGGACGTGACCACGGTGGAAGCGCAGAACGGCAACGGCGAGACGTTCGATGCCTCCTCATACGCCTTCGCGCTCTCGTACGGACGCGCCCTCACGGACCGCTTCGCCATCGGCGGTTCGGTCAAGTACATCACCGAGCGCATCTCTACCTCGAACGCCGGCGGCGTGGCCATCGACCTCGGCACGACCTTCGTCACGCCCTTCCGGGGCATCCGGCTCGGCGCGGCCATCACCAACTTCGGCACGAAGATGAAGATCGGCGGCGACGACCTGCTCGTGCGCGTGGACATCGACCCGAACAACCGGGGCAACAACGAGAGCAGCCGAGCCTCGCTCAATACCGATGCCTTCGACCTCCCGCTGATGATGCGCATCGGCGTGGCGGGCGAGGCGTTCCGCTCGCCCGACGCCCGCCTGACGCTCTCGGTGGAGGCCCTCAACCCGAACAACAGCGAACAGTACGTCAACCTCGGCGCGGAACTCGGCCTGCTCGGCGACCTGCTCATGCTCCGGGGCGGCTACAGCGAACTGTTCCTCAAGGACAACGTGCGTTCGTTCACCCTCGGCGCAGGCCTGCACTACGGCTTCGGCCCGCTCGACTTCGTCGTCGATTATGCCTACGAACAACAAGAGTTCTTCGACGGCGTCAACCGTTTCACCCTGGCTTTGCAGTTTTGAGGTCGCTCGGGGCGCCAACCATCATGCATCAAAAAACGAGTCCGCTCCTGCCCATCGCGCGCACGCTCCGCAGGCAAAACACGGAGCCGACACGCGGCGAGAAGGTGTGTCGGGAATGCGGCGCTCCCGGAAGGGGGGCCTCAACCCTGAACTGCATGAACGAAAAAACCGGCCTGCCCGTCAGGCTTTAACCGGCGCAAGAGGGAGCCGGGCGTTGCGCCGCGCCCTTTTCCGGACATTCTTTTTCGTCAACCAAAGAGGAGGAGTAATCTTATGCGAACCGTTACGAGAGGCTGGAGGTGGCTGGGGATGCTTGTGATCCTCGCCGCCTTTGCCGGAACTGCTCAGGCTCAGCGCACGGTCACGCTGAAGCTCAACACGGCCACGTTGCCCGACACCGTCGACGCCATGGACGAGATCCAGGTGCGCGGCGCCGTGGAGGGACAGGGGCCGTTCACGCTGCCCGACGGCAACATCATCGACTGGAGCGACAACACCACGCTCAAACCCGCCAACACCGGCGGCGACTACTGGGAGATCATGTTCCAGATCCCCGAGAACCAGAAGCTCGACTTCAAATTCTACAACCAGCTCGCCGAGGACGACCTCGTGGGCGGTTGGGAAGACGGCGGCAACCACACGGTCGAGGCCGGGGTGGGCGATACGTCGCTCGTGCTCCACTTCTTCGAAAAGGGCAACGACGAGCCGTACGACTGGCGGCCCTATGAGGAGAAGGAAGACTCCGTCGCCGTGTGGCTCCGCGTGTACATGAACACCGAGAGCGCCCTCACCGCCGGATACGACCGCGAGAGCCCCGACCTCGAGATCGGCGTTCGTGGAGACCCGCTCAACGGCGAAAGCATGCTGGACTGGGGCGTGAACAACGTCACCCTCTCCCCGGAATCCGACGACGACACGAAGCCGGGCTATCACCTCTTCTCCGGGGTGATGTACTACCCGATGACCGCCGCCGGGATGAACCAGGAGTACAAGTTCATCATCGGCAGCGAAGGCTGGGAAGGGACCATCGGCAACCGGATCTTCACCGTCCCGGCCCAGGACACCACCCTCCACTGGGTCTATTTCGACGACTCGACGCCGCCCAAGGCGGAGCGCGTCACGCAGACGGTCGTCTTCTCGGTGGACCTGACGCCGCTCGAAGAGATCGGCATCTTCAGCCGGGCCCGTGGCGATACGCTGCAGGTGCGCGGCGACTTCAACGGATGGGGATGCAGCGACCCGAGCCTGTGCCTGCTCCAGCGCATCGAGGAAAACTTCTTCGAGGGCGCGATGCCGCTCACGTTGATCCCCGGCACGGAGATCGGATACAAGTACTTCATCGACTTCAACAACGAGCCGTTCATCGCCGAGTTCGGAGAAGATCCGCCGAGTGGATGGGAAGAGCCCATCACCACGACCGGCTCGAACCGCGTGTTCGTCTTCGAAGGCAATCCGAACGAAGATCAGTTCCTCCCGGACCAGCGCTTCAACGACATCTTCGAGGAGAACATCATCCCCGACG
>NZ_JBWOPL010000053.1:0-174158 GCF_056451265.1 Rhodocaloribacter sp.
GCCACCATTTATTTCGATATGGAACACCTGGCGCTGAACATGCGCGCCATCAGCGAAGAACTGCGCCCGCTCCGCTCGCTGGCGTTCCACCCGCTCATCGAGCGCGGCCTCATGTTTCGCCATGTGCGGGACGGGCTCACACTCGTGACCGGGGTCACCGGATCGGGTAAAAGCACCACGCTCGACGCCATCGTCGACGCCAACAACAAAGACATCCCCGGGCACATCGTCATCATCGGAAAGCCCATCGAATTCATGCATGTCTCCAAGATGTGCATCGTGCGCCATCGGGAGGTCGGCAGCGACGTGCCCTCGTTCAAGGACGGCATCGTGCAGGCGCTTCGCCAGGACCCCGACATCGTGGTCATCGGCGAGATGCGCGACCCCGAGACGATCTCCTCCGCGCTCGAAATCACGGATTCGGGCCACAAAGTTTTCTCCACGCTCCATACCTCCTCCGCCGTCGAAAGCATCGACCGCATCATCGGGGAATACCCGCCGGAGGAGCAGACGCGCATACGAAACCGGCTGGCCGACGTCCTGCGCTGTGTGATCTCCCAGAAACTATGCCCTCGCGTCGGCGGCGGGCGGGTGCTGGCCAAAGAGGTGCTCTGGATGACGCCCTCGACGCGGGCGGCCATCAAGAATGAGAACACCAACGAGATCTATCAGATGATGTGGGAAGGGTGGAATCAGGGGCAGATCACCCTGGAACAGGATCTTTTCAGGCTCATGCGTCAGGGAAGCATCACGCCGGAGATTGCCATGAACTATGCCAACAACAAGCGTCGGATGAAGCAGCTCATGGGATAGCCGAACGCAAGGCCTGGACACGGACGCAAGATCAAAACGCACTATGAAAAAGTACGGAAGCAAACCATACGTTCTCGGGGTCATGGTCACCAGTCGCACCATCGACGCGGTGCTGCTTCATGACGGTCCGGAAGGGCCCGTGATCCTTCGCACGTTCCGGCGGCATCGAAACACCATGCCGGCTATGGCGGCGGACATGAGCGAGCCGTCCGGCATGGAGAGCGATGAGAGCGGTGGCGACTTCACCATCCAGTTCGGAGACGCCGGCGATACGGGTGCGGATCTGTTCCTGATGTCCGAGTTCGACAGCCTCGATCCGGCCGCGTCCGGAGAAGTGGGCGACCCCGGGGGAGCGCTCGAAGTCAAAACCTTTGAGCTCGAGCTCCGAGACATCATCGCAGAGTGTGAAGATGCGGGCTATGCCGACCCCAGGGTCGCATTCTGCAACGGAAGCATAGACGTAAAGACCACGGAGGTGCGCACGCCGGTCCTCAGGAAAGAGGAAGCGAAGGACGGGGAGTCCAAAAAGAAGAAGGAGAAGCGGAAAAAGCGGGAGGAAGCAAAAGCGAAGCGGAACGCGAAACCGCTCGACAAAGGGGCGCTCGTCGAGAGGCTCGCGGAACAGACGGGCGAGGAAGTGGACCCGGAGCGGGTCGCATTTCTCCCCATGACGCCGGGCGAAGGCGATCTCCCCCGGTATCTCGCCATTATCGGGAAGGATGCCGACCCGGTGGTCGAGACGGTCAAGGTTCTTCGTTCAAAGAAGAGCCGAATGCCGCAGATTCGCCTGCTGGACAACGAAATTTCCGCCTATCTCGGTCTGGCCCGGGCTGCGAATCTCCTGCGGATGAATGCGGAGATGGAGGAGGGGGCCGAAGTCGCCTTCGATCCGCTCGACCCGGAGCCTCGAAAGACCCTGGTGGTTCGGGCGGGCGTGGAAGACACCCTCGTGATGTTCCTCGAAGAGGACACGCTTCAGCACTTCGAAAGTCTCCGGTCGATCACGACGTACGATGCGCCGGAGACGATCTGCAGCCGTGTGCTGTTGCTCCAGGATGAATATGGTACGGGCGAGGTGCAACAGGTTTATCTTCTGGGAGAGGAGCGTGAGGAGACGCTGCTCGAGAGCTTTACGCTGTTCTTCCCGGACGCATACGTCGAGTCGCTCCGCACGTATCTGCCGTTTTCGGAGGGGGAGGAAGCCTCCCTGGAACGGACCAAGGTGCTGGCCGTCGCCGCCGGTCTCCGGCTGATCAAGGACGACCTGTATGAAAGCGTCTTCCCCGACGTCAACCTGATCCCGGAGAAGATGCTTCGCAGACAGTTCACGATGCCGGTCTCGTGGCATTCCGTGGCGCTTCTGGTGATCCTGTTCTGCACCGTGCTCTTCTTCGTATACCGGTATTTCACGCTCCGGCATCACGAAACGCTTGCGCGCCAGCGCCTGCAGCTCCAGAATATGGCCGAGGTGGAAGCGGACGCCAAGAAGCTTCAGGCGCGCATCGACAGCATGGAAGCCGCCACGGCCGGCTACGTGCGCGCGCTCGACGTGCTCGACTCGCTGCTCGTCGGCAGCGATCAATGGAGCCGAGCGCTCGAAAAAACCGCGCGCGAGACGGCCGCCATTGCAGGAGGCATCTGGGTCGAGAGCTGGCGCATGGAAGGGCCGAACCTCGAACTGGAGGGCAACGCTACCTCACGGGATTACGTCGTGAGCCTCGCCGATCGGCTCGACGCCTCGATCCGAAGCCTGTCCTTCTCCGAGATCCGGGAATGGCCCGTGTTCTCGTTCCGGATGATCTTCCCCATCACGCGCGAATTGCCCGAAGCGGCCCGGTATCTCCGGGAGCACGTCACCGTCGAAGACGCCCTCGAGCCCGTTTCCGGAGAAGAGGCGCCGGAGGAAGCGGCCCGAACGACGGCTGAGGCGCAAACGCCTGCGGAGACCGAACCTTCGGAGACTCCGGAGACGCCCGTCACCCCAACAAGCACGCCCCTTTAATTTCCCCAGGATTCAAGCCGCCATGTCAAACATCATTCAAAACATCGTAGTGCTGGCCGTCTGCTGGTTGCTCGTCACCGGTGCGGGGATATACGTGACGTTTTTTGAACAGCCGGAGGAGATCGCCCGTCTCGCCAAAGCCGAGAAGGTGGCGCGAATGAAGAAAGCCGAAGTGGCTGCGCTTCTGGCCGAAGAGGCGTCCACGGAGGAACGCGCCGAGCAGATCGTGCGTCGCTGGCGGGCCCGGTACAAGGTGATCCCGAAGAAGCTCGAAGACGAGGAAGTGGTGGCGTATCTCAACCACCTCAGCCACGACGGATTCAACAATTTCGACATCACGTTCGAAGGGGAAAAACGCAATCCGGATTTTCGAACCTATTCGTATCAGGTTTCGGGACGCGGGTACTTCGACGATCTGTACCGCGTCGTGTGGCAACTCGAGAACAACCGGAATTTCTACCGGGTGCGTGAACTTCGGCTGAACCACATCGACCTCATGACGAAGGATCGTGAGACCGAGCGGGACGCCCTTCAGGTGATGGTCTCCTTCACGATGAAAGTGGATGCCTTCTTCGGCGGGGCCAAGGGCCTCAGCGCCGAAACGATGGTGACGAGCCTCTACGAGAACGGCGAACTTCAGGCGCAACCCATGAGCGCCCTGCCACCGGTGCCGGCCGAGGTGCTCCCGGATGCACAGCCGGCCAAAAACCCGTTCTTCCCGATCATCATGGAGCGCATCCCTCCAAATACGGACAACCTGGTCGATCTCGAAGAAGCGACTCTGGTCTCGATCGTGGGCGGGAAGGCCGTTTTCCACTGGAAAGGCGACTACTATCAGCTGGACGTGGGCGACCGCGTTTATCTCGGGCAGATTATCGCGGTCGATCCCACCGAGGACCGTGTGGTGGCCCGGCTGAACAAAGGCGGCATCATCGACGAGATCGAGATGAGTCTGCAAACCGGGGAACGCTACCGCCAGGCCCTCGGCCCCGTCAACCTCTCTCCCCTCCAGGACCATTAAACACACCCGCGCTGATGTGACGCGGAGGCAATGCATATGAAACGGAAAGACATGAAACGCTATGCGGCCCTTATCACGCTCGGTCTGTTGCCCCTGGTGACGGCTCTGACGTGGGTTGCGCCGGTACAGGCACAGGACCGCCCGCCCGAGCGCCAGATCCGAAGCTATATTCCGCCGGATCAACTCGTCTCTTTCTTGCCGTCGACGCCGTTCGATAAATTCATCGACTTCCTCAACCCGATCTTTCAACGCGTCACCGGCAAGCAGGTCATCGACCCGGACAGCCGCACCCAACCGATCGGAATCTCGATCGCGGGTGTGCACTTCTTCGACGCCTTCGAACTGGTGCTTCAGTACAACGGGTTGACGTATCGGGAGACGGAACGGTACTTCATCGTGGAGAATGCGCCCGAGGCGCCCTCGGTCATTCTCGACGCCGATCAGGCGGCAGGACGGGAATCTCCCGAAGCTTCGATCTCGGTGCAGGGGGAATCGCTTCCGGCTACGCTGGGGACGCGAGAGATTCAGATTAACGCGATCCTCTTTGAACTCGATCACACGCGCGCCAGGGACATCGGCATCAACTGGGGCGTCTTCCTCGGCAATACCACAGGAGGTGCGGGGGGATCCGGCGGATCGGGTGGATCCTCCGGTTCGTCGGGTGGAAGCTCCGGAGGAACGAACGGACAGGGAAAAAAGGACTTCTTCCTGAAAACAGACGAACTCTTCAGCGGCGTGAAAGACGTCGTCATTGCCCCGGAACGCCTCAATTTCAAGGACCTGAACCAGTTTTTCCGGCTCGCGGAACAGCAGGGCATCGGGGAAACGATCGCCAGCCCCAACGTCACCGTGCAAAGCGGCGAGAAAGGACGCATCCAGATCGGAACCGACGTGCCGGTCCAGGTGCGTGACTTTGCCGGCAATACCGTGACGCAGTTTTTCTCGACCGGCATCATCGTCGACGTGACGCCGACGTTGATCGAGCAGGCCGTGGTCGATACCGCCGACGCCCCGACGATCGAGTTCATCCATCTCAACGTGAAGGTGGAGAAGTCGGGCAGCACGCCTTCGGCAGCCGGCCCGGTCATCGACCGGAATGCCGCGAACACGCAGGTTTTGCTCCTCGACGGCGAACAGACCGTCATCGGCGGCCTGTACTCTACGGATGAGTCGGTCTCGAGGTCGGGCGTGCCGATCCTCAAGGATCTTCCGGGGTGGTTCTTCGGACTTCGCTACATCTTCGGCCGCACGCAGCGTTCCACGACGCAGAAAGAGTTGCTGATCGTGCTACAGGCGCATGTGCTGGACCCGCTCGAAGATCGGGCCGCGCGTCCGATTCGTGAAAACGTCCTCGATGAACAGCGCCGGATGATCGAAAAAGCACTCCGACAGTTCAATCAAGAGGTAGGCGCGAAGACGGAGATGATGGAGAAGTACCACCAGGAACTGGAGAATAATTAGCCTTCCCGGAGGTCAAAGCGGAAAAGGGCGGCGTCGTAACTGACGCCGCCCTTTTTTATGCCGCCAGGTGTTGGGAGGGATCGAGCAGGCGGGGTCGCGGACGCGCCCGGTAGAGGGGGATATGTCGGTAGCGCGGCTTGCGTTTCGGGCGTTCGGGGGGGGGCGAAGCGGCCCTACGAGTCCAGGCGCTGAGGGCGTCCGCGAGCGAGGGAAGGTTCTGGCGGAGCCGGCGAAGAAGCCAGAGCCGGTACATCTCTGCCGGCGTGATCACAGCGGTGACGCCGACGAGAAGCGCAAGCGCCGCGACGTTGCCGGTGGGACCGGCAGCGTCGCCCCCGAGGAAAAAGAGCAAGCTGAGCAACAGGAGCAGCGCGTCGAAGCCCGGACGCGGCAGCGGCATGCGTCGGAGCAGCCGTTGCCGGGGGGAAGGAGGCGGGGTCGTCTGCCGGGGGTGCGTCGGCGGGGTGAGCCGGGCGGCCAGCGTGGAGGCGAGCAGGCTTCGTTCTCGGATGCGCCCATGATGGAGAAGCGCCGTGAGCAGGTCCGGGGCGGCTTCCGCGTACCGGAGGAACTGCCGCTCCATCCCGAGTTGCCGCGCCGCGTGATGCGAGCGGAGGGCAAGCCATCCTTTCCTCATGAGATAAAGCGAGAGAAAGAGGAGCGAGAGGGGCGTCGTGTAACCCTCCGCCGGCCCGGAAAAGGAGTATGCCAACACGCCGAACGCGGTGAGAAAGCAGACCAGACTGACGAAGCGAAGGCGGGCGTACGTGCGCCCGATGCCTATCGTACGGGTTAAAATGCTTGCCAACATCGCATGGGTGGGAAAGCGTTCATGCATGGCAGGGCCGCCGTGGACACCGATCGTACAAAAATGCTGCGGCTTTCGCAAGCGCAACACGGGGGGCAACCTCGAAAAAACTTGGATAATGAATGGATTTAGAGGGAAAACGAGGGGTGGTTTGTTTCTGATGTTGCCGCGATAGGGAACGTCTCCGGAGAAAAAGCTATTTTCGAGATATGCCTGCCGACAAATCGTCCCCGCAACCTCCCCGTCGCCCTGCTTCTTGCGCCGGGCGCCCGGCGCAGCGTTTCTTGCTTGCGCTCGGAGCATTCGTCGCGGTCCTTTCTGCGTACGGATGTGTCACCGTCGCAGTCGACGAAGAGCCGGTTCGTTCTACGCCGCTTCGCCCGGTATGGTCGGAGTTGGAAGTGCGGCGGCATCTGAGCTTTTTTAACAGCGATGCGGTTGCAGGCCGCGCCACGGGAACGAGGGCGTACGTGCTGGCTTCAGCGTACGTGGCGGCGCGCATGCGCGCGTTCGGGCTTCAGCCGGCTCTGGGCTCCGAGTTCCGCACGCTCTACCCCACGCGCGTCAACTTTCCGAAAGCCTTCAGGCTGACGGCGTCCGGGCGGCTCGACACCCTGCTCTTCATCCCGGGCGTCGATGCGCTGCCCGACGGCAGAACGGACGGCGGGCACATCGAGGGGGATCGGGTGCTCATCCGACCGGACAGCGCGCAGCGTCTGAGCGACCACGTGGTGCTCTGGCCCGCCGAAGAGGCGACGACCGAGGCGCTCATGGGTCTGAGGAGGCAGGGCGCTCGGGCAGTGCTCACCGTCGGGCCGCTTACCCCGCGGCGGGTGGAAGCGCCCGTCACGGGCCTCGTGGTGCTTCAGGTGACGGAGCAGGCGCTCGGGCGACTGCTCGGCGTCGACGAGGCGGCGGCCCGGCGGATTCTGGCGGAGACGCGCAACCGCACGCGTCGCCTGCCGCGAACGATTGAACTCGACGTGGAGGTCGAGGCGCTCCCCGAACTGCAGGGGATCAATCTCCTGGGATATGTGCCCGGAAAGGTCCCTCCCCATCTCTCGGAACTGGTCATCGTGTGCGCCGACCTCGACGCCGTTGGGGACTTCGGCGGGGCGCGCGTCATCGATCGCGCCCATCCCGGTGCAGGCGCGGCGGCGCTCCTCGAACTGGCGCGGCAGTATAGCGTTTTTGCCGACTACCTCACCATCCCCGACCGCACGATTCTCTTCGCCGTCTGGTCCGGCGCACGCACCGGACACGCGGGACTTCGCGCCTATCTCGAAGAGCCGGGCTGGGTGCGGGACAACATCCGATCGGTCATCTACGTCGGTCCCGATGCGGCGGACACGACTGGCCTGCGCGCACTGGTCGAGCCGCACGGGTGGCGTTTTCACGCCGTCCTGCCTCCGGACAGCCTCGCTCCCGTACCGGAGCCGATCCTCCTGCCGGAGGCCCCCTGGATGAAGGTGCTGCGCGATCTCCGCCCCGACGACGTCCCGCCGGCTCCCGATCTCGACGAAGAGCGCACCCGTGCCGGGCAAGCCGCCCTTGCCCTCGCTGACCGGGCGCACCGACGAATCTTACGGGAAACCGTGGTTCCCGCGCCGCCTGTCCTGTTCATCGGAGATTCGCTCTACGTTCCACGTGTGAACAACGAATGAGCGCAAGCCTTCAAAAATGTCGTGCCCATGTCTCCCGTCTGGCTTACCGACACCGTGACCCCCGACCTTGACCGCGCGCTTCACTACACGCATCTGTGGGGACTCGAAGGGTTGGTGCTTCGCACGCTCGGACGCGCAGGCGACCGCGTGCCGTTCGTCAATGAAGCCAAACTTCGCCGTCGCATGGCCGAGCATGAGATGCCGGTGGCCGCCGTCGTGCCCGGTATGTTCGAAGGCGACGTTTCGGACCGCATCGCATGGTTGAATGAGTTGGCGGCGTTCGAGGAGACGCTCGCCTTCTGCCGCCGGATCGATTGTCCGTGTGTGCTCGTTTCGGCGTTTCAGCCGGGAGCGCCCGTCGAGGCCGCCGCCGAGGTGCTTCGGCGTGCAGGCGAAGCCGCCGCTCGGCGAGGGGTCGTGGTGGGGGTGTGCAACGAATGGGGCGGCGCGTTCCCGACGGCGCGCGCGCTCGGTTCCGTGCTGGAGGTCGTCGCGCATCCCTCCGTGCGGGCCGCCTGGAGCCCCGCCGACGCGCGCCGCGCGGGAGAACCGGCGACGGAGGGGATGGAAGCCCTTCAGGGGCGTCTGACGTTCGTCCGATGCCTGGACGGGAGGGGGGAAGGAGAGACCTGGCGACCGACGGCGCTCGGAGAAGGAGAGGTCGGTTGGGGCGAAGTGCTTCGGTGTCTGTGCGCCGACGGGTACGAGGGGGCGCTCGGCCTCGAAGTGACCACCCTGCCTCGCCCTCGCGCCGGACTGCGGGACGCGACGGCGTTGCTCAAGATGCTTCGCGCGGCTGAGCGGGAGCACATGGGAGGGGCTTAGAACGCAACGCCGGTGAAGAAAATGAAACTCGTATTGCGAAGCGGCGAGGAGCGGCGTTTCCGGGTGTTGGCCAGGCCGTACGAAGCGCGCACGCCGAAGCTCAGGCGTTGTCCCCCTACGTCGAACTCCAGCCCGCCACCGACCACCGCGCCGTAATCAACGCCCTCCACCGTGGAATCGCTCTCTTCTTGTTCGGGACCCCCCGAAAGCGCTCGAAAGCGGACCTTCGCGTCGAGGAGAAAAGAGAGCGACGGGCCGGCGAATACCTTCGGATGCACGCGGCCGTTCGTCTCCAGGCGAAAGACGACGAGCACCGGAATTTCGACGTACGTGAACTCGAAGTTGGCCCGGATGGGCACGCCCTCGCCCCCGCCCTCACGGATTGGTGTGAGCAGACCCTGATCACTGAGCACGAAATCCGCCTGCGTGCCTTTCACCACGTACAAAAACTCGGGCATGACGCTCAGTCCGTGGCGGAACCTGTAGCGGAACCCGACGCCTCCCGCAAACCCGGTGCGGGTCCGGAAATCGGCCGCGGATTCCCCCCGGAGTGTGGTCGCGGCCAAGCCGATCTTGAACTCGGGGGTGATGTTTTGCGCCGTGGCGACGGAGGTTGCGAACGAGAGCGCGAGGAACAGGAATCCGAGAAATATTTGTATGGGGCGGCTGAAATTCATGCATCTCGCGGAGTACCTTCGGACGGACGACGTGGAAAAGGTACGTGCCCCGAGAGCGGTCTCCAAGGCAGAAACCGGTGCATCGGAACGCGCATTCCTCCCCATCGACGGTTGTACGTTCGAGAAACAGCGCTTATGAAGCGAGGAGCGAGGAAGCCGGAAACCGTTTCCGGTGAAGGACTCCGGAAGACGTGGAAGACGCGTCTCTTTGCCGTATGGGCCGTATCGTGGGCTTCGCTCATGACGGTCCTCTTCGCGGTGGGGTATCTGGTGAGCAACCTCATCCGCTCGAAGCCCGGCACCTTTCGATGGTGGGCCGGCCGGTGGGGGCGAGCCATCCTTTTCGGCATCGGCGTTCGCCTCGTGGTGGAGGAACGCGCGGCGCTCGATCCGGATCAGCCCTACGTCTTCATCGCCAATCACCAAAACTCGCTCGACATCCCGGTGCTCGCGGCGGCGCTCCGGCATCCGTTCGGCTTCGTGGCAAAGGCCGAACTCGAGAAAACGCCTTTCCTGGGGTGGGTGCTCAAACATTCGCCGTCGGTCTTCGTGGATCGTCGAGAGCCCCGGCGCTCGCTCGAAAGCATCAAAAGGGCGGGCGAGCGCATCCGAAAAGGTAATTCGGTCATCATTTTCCCCGAAGGGGAGCGCACTTTTTGCGGGCGGCTGGCTCCGTTTCGGAAAGGCGCGTTCGTGCTCGCCGTCGAAGCAGGGGTGCCGATGGCGCCGGTCATCATCCGCGACGCCTACCTCGTACTGGACGAGCGGAGGCACGTGGCCCGTCCGGGGGTGATCCACGTCGTCGTGGGCGAACCGATTCCGCTCGAAAACAAACGCCGCCGAGACATCCCGGCCCTCATGGAGACCGCCCGCCGCGCCATCGCCCGCGAGCTCGACCCGTGAGCCGGAATTTTCTTTGCATTGGTATCACTTAAGCGTGCTTGTTGAAGGCTTGAAAATTAGTTGCGATCTATCAACTATCTCCAATATGCTGTCAACATAATTGTTGACATTGCCAACGATTATGTTGAACTTGCGGTTGCAACGATCCGACACGCCATGTTGTCCATAGACCGCGTCATCGAGCTTAAGGGCGTCATAAAGTGGAACGCCGTCTTCTGTGAGGCGGGGCTGAACCCCAACACCATGCGGAGCGCCGTTCACAATCGTCGCAAACTCCGCCGGGACGAGGCTGCCGCCTTGTTGCGGGTTTTGCGGAAATACGGAATTCACCTCGACGGGCCTGCAGAACCGACCCTTTTTTCGGAAATCGGAGCCAAGGCATTGAAATGACATTTTCCGACATTACGGTATATCATGCAAAGACCATTTCGTCTCATTGATTTGTTCGCCGGAGCGGGCGGTTTGACGCAGGGATTTACCGAATTCCGCAATATCGAGGGAGAAAGTGTTTTCTCCCCCGTATGGGCCAATGACTTCAACAAAGATGCCGCCGCTACCTACAACGCAAATTTCGGCGATCACTGCCGGCACGGCGACATCTTAGACATTCTGGAAGATCCCGAGACACAAATTCCCGAGGCCGATGTGGTTGTCGGCGGCCCGCCTTGTCAGGGGTTTAGTCTGCTGAATAAAAAGAGGAAGACCGACCCTCGAAAACAGCTTTGGCGCCCGTTCATGCAAATCGTCGAATCCAGCGGTGCACGAGTGTTCGTGATGGAAAACGTTCGCCAGCTTTTGGGTTCGGACGAGTTCCGTGAGATCGAGCAAGAGGCCGAACGCCTCGGGTTTAAGATAGCGTCCGCGCTCCTCTGTGCCGCCGACTACGGCGTGCCTCAAGAGCGGTATCGCGCCTTCGTCGTCGGCGTACGCGGTGGGACACCGTCAAAAGCTTTTCCGCCCAAGAAAACACACTTCAATCCGAAAGCCCTGAAGAGGGGAATGCTCTCTCTTTATGAGTACGTGGACGATCCGAAACCATGGCGAACCGTCCGTGAAGCCATCGCCGACTTACCGGAACCGATCGGCACGGAGATTCGGGATGAACCGGGACCTTTCAATTTGCACTTCGGGCGAAATCCGACGGAAATGAGTAAGAAGCGATACCGGGCCGTTCCACCCGGCGGCAATCGCTTCGACCTCCAGAGGAATGCCCCGGAAATTACGCCCATGTGTTGGATTCGGAAGAAATCCGGGGGCACCGACTTGTTCGGTCGGCTCTGGTGGGATCGCCCTTCGGTAACCATTCGCACCGAGTTCTACAAGCCGGAAAAGGGCCGTTATCTTCATCCGGAACGGCATCGTCCCATCACACATCGGGAGGCCGCACGCCTCCAGTCGTTCCCCGACGATTTCGTGTTTACGGGAAGCAAAGTTGAGATAGCCCGTCAAATCGGAAATGCCGTGCCGCCGTTGCTCGGAAAAGCCGTAGCAGGTTCCGTTTATGCTTTGTTGACGGGAGACCATAAGCGCGCCGGCAAGGAACAAGTGCATATTTCCGAACCTGCCCTTGGCTAGCTCCTCATGCCCGATCTACTGTCGAAAAAGGAGCGTTCTCGGCTGATGTCCCGGGTGAAGAACAAGAACACCCGACCCGAATTGCTGGTGCGGAGCATGCTGCATCGGATGGGTTACCGCTACCGTCTCCATCGAAGCGATCTGCCTGGCGCTCCGGACATTGTTCTCCCGCGACACCGGAAGGTGATCTTTGTCCACGGGTGTTTTTGGCACGGCCACGATTGTCCTCGCGGAAAACGTCCGAGCACGCGCACGGAGTTTTGGGATGCCAAGCTGGACGCCAATATCGCCCGCGATCGTGCAAACCGAGAAGCACTTGAAAAACAGGGCTGGAAGGTGCTGGTCGTGTGGGAATGCGAACTGAAGGACCCGAAAGCCGTGCGCGAGAAACTTCGACGTTTTCTCGAATCCAATGACAGGTAGTGCGATGACCGGCTTGATCGCAAAGGCTCGAGCATCTTTTCACGAATCCTTGTTGGAAAGCGTGCTTCGTCGGGATAAAAATGGAATTCCCGGGAATGCGGACAAGCATAGTCGTCAAAGTCTGGCGCTGGCCGGAGGTATTTTGGACCGGATCGGTGAGCGGAGCCGCGGTTCACGCCTCGTCGGTCAGAGATCGGGAGCGAAGTTCGAAGAAATATGTGAAAACTATGTTCGGGAGACGTTCAATGCATTGGAACATCTCCGCCCCGGGACTTGGCAAATAGGACGAAAGGTTGCGGCGGGACGTCTCGGTATTGCACGGTTCGACCAGTACGCACATCTTGCAGCCCTTGACAAATTGGCAAGTGAGAATCCGGAATTGGCCTCCGCACTCGGT
Organism: Rhodocaloribacter sp.; assembly: GCF_056451265.1. Taxonomy (NCBI): domain Bacteria; kingdom Pseudomonadati; phylum Rhodothermota; class Rhodothermia; order Rhodothermales; family Rhodothermaceae; genus Rhodocaloribacter; species Rhodocaloribacter sp. The sequence goes on from NZ_JBWOPL010000053.1 coordinate 12,570, forward strand.
TCGGATTACATCATTAAGCCGGACGTGGTCATTGCACGTGAACCTGAGGAAGACGGAGACATCAATAAAACCGCTCACATCGTGGATTCCGAAAGCTCACGCCTTTCAAGTTTGAGGCGTTCGAATAACGACAAGCTTATCCTGCACGCCAGCATTTCGTGCAAGTGGACGCTCCGAAGTGATCGTGCACAAAATGCCCGTTCCGAAGGATTAAACTTGGTGCAGAACAGGAAAGGGAAACTTCCCCATGTCGTTGTGATCACGGGTGAACCGACACCGAACAGGATTGCTTCGATCGCGCTCGGCACGGGCCACATCGATTGCGTTTATCACTTCGCGCTCCCTGAACTGGTAGAGACTGCCCAAGAGTTGGATTTCGATGATGCGGTGGAGCTTTTACATACCATGATCGACGGGAAGAGACTTCGGGATATCTCCGACCTGCCGCTTGATCTGATTATCTGAAGCGGAGACCGCCCGCCGCGCCATCGCCCGCGAGCTCGACCCGTGAGCCGGAAAGCCCCGTCCCGGCGCATATTTCCCCGCTTCTTTCGCGGTGTGCCCGCATATCTTGCGCTTCGAAACCAGAATCTCAATCCAGAGGATTGCAGGTCCATCGAACGGACCTGGCGGGCAAAGCCCCACCGTACTCAGGTCAATATGGCGCGTGGGTGAACCCTCGTCGCTCGAAAACTGCCGGGCGGGGATGACTCATAAAGCCGGATCGGTTATCTTCCGTGCGAACGATGATCATCCTCGGATAAAGACGAAATGAAGACGCGCGCGATGGTGCTGGGATTGGTCGTGATGTTGGGGGGGGCTGCGCCGGCATGGGGGCAGTCCCAGGCGTCGCTCTCCGAGGTGCTTCCCCGTGTGAAGGAGGCGCTCTCGCGGGTGGATGCGGAGGGGCTGCTGGCATTCGGGGTCAATGAGTACGCCATTGCGCCGCAGACCTTCGCGGGCGTCGAGGCGGTCCGCATGGATGCGGTCAAAGACTACGGCGTGCAGCGGTTTCAGGTGTATAAAGGCGAAAAGCCGGTCTTCGAACTCGAAGCGATCTTTGCCAAGTCCGCCGATGCAAGCGGAGGGGCGGAACTGGAGCGGCCGTGGCATCTGATCAACCTCCGCGAATTGACCGAGGCGCACGACGATTACCTCGACGTCATTCGAGGGCTCCATCCGAACCTGAAGGGCCGCGGGCTGACCCTCCCGGCGTCGGCGCACGAGGACCGGTTCCGGGCGCTCGCGGCGCTCGTGCACGAGGACAGCCCGGCCGTTCGCCGTTTCCTCGAAGAAAACAGCGTGACGTCCCTGCTCCGGTATAAGCTCGAACCCATCGGCGAGACGCTGTACATCCTTCGGGGGCTCGAGGCCCGGTATGCGGATGCGCACACCGTTCCGTTCGACCTCGTCCTTGAAAAAAATGCGCCGCTCGACGTGGGCCGCCCGACGGCAAACTGGTACATCACCTACACCACCCTGGCCGGTCTGGGGCCGCAGTCGCTCTTCGAGCGCATGATGGCTCGTGTGGTGGAGCAGACCGGGGCGGGGGAGGAGGACGCGGCCGCGCTCCTGTTCGACATGGTGGACCTCTTCGAGGATCTCGAAGTGCATCTCAACCTCATCGCCGATCCCGAGCGTCCCCACGACAAACGTTTCGAAACGGTTCGTGAGACCGTGGACACGTTTTTTGAGTCGGACGAATCCGTCGTGCAGATCTCGAGCAAGAAGTATGGACTCGTCATCCCGCGCTCGGTGGATCGTTACCTTCGCCGTCTCAGTCGCCTCGACGAGCTCTTCGGCTATCGTCGCGTGCGCTTCGATTTCGAGAAGGGCGTCGAGTTTCAGGACATACAAAAAATCGCCGGCGAGCCGAATGCCTACGACGCGGTGTTCGTGCTCTGGCAGATCTTCGAGTCGGAGAACGCGGACGGGCGCATTTATCAGGATGCCACAAAAAAACGCTTCCGCGCCGTCATCCGTCGGGTCAATGACAACCGATGGGAGATCAAGCTGACGCAAGTGCTCGTGGACGACACGCAGACCCTGGAGGTGTATCTTCGCTACATCCGGCCTTCGCTCGTCAAAGGGGGACTGAATGGGGGGATTTAGGACGTTTTTGCTCATCGGAAGCATGGCCCTGGCGGCCTTCCCGGCGTTCGGGCGACAGCAGGATTTCACGAGTCAGGCCGCCGAGCGGCTTCGACGCGCGCTCGAGAACCAGTCTCGGGAGGCGATGGAACGCCTCGCTGCACCCGGGCACGCCGCCGGGACCGAGCATTTCTTCGACCGCTATGAGGACTTCGACGTCTCGGGGGCGACGGAGTGGAGCCTGCAACAGTTTGCCTCCGTGCGCGGGGGCGGACGTTATCTGACGGGGGTCTTTACGAAGACGGAGGTGGAGCCGGGGGCCTACCGATGGGTGCTCGTCGATGCCTTCTGGGGTTCGACGCGTCGGCTGAACGCGGGAGCGATCAGCGCCGCCGTCGATCGGGGGCGGCGAGCGACGGCGCGTTACGACGGCTTCAACCCGCTGGCGCACGACGCTCGCTTCCTCGACTTCTCGATGGCGGTGAATGCCCGGAACGCTCGTCTCCTCGCGTTTCTGAAAGACCATGGCGTCACGGACCTCGGGCGAGTGCGCATCGCTCCGCTGGATCACCATTCGTTCTTCGTGATCGATGACGTCCGCGCGCTCCGACGAGCGGAGGGAAGCCCCGTTCGTTTGCGATTCGTCTGGGCGTATCTGCCCTCAGGCGAGGGACGGGTCACCTCCGGATGGTTCCTGCGCGACGTGCGCGAGCGACCGGAGACGGTTGCTTCGGTGTCGCCGCCGCCTCGCGCTTCGAGCACCGAAGCCCGCGACGAGACCCGTGAGCAGGCGGCAGAGGCGGATGCCGAGGCGCGCTGCTGTGCGGAAGCGGAACGACTGCGGGCGCTCCGGGCGGTGGAGCGCGCGGAACGGGAAAAGGTCGAAGCCGAGCAGGAACGGCTGCTCACGGAAACGGCGCAGCTCCGCGCGGAACGGGATCGGGCGGAAGCGGAACGCCGGGCCGTCGCTGCGCGGCTCGATTCGCTCAAGGCGAAAAACAGGCCTCTGCCGGCCGAACGGGAACGAAGGCTAGCCTCCTCGGAGAAGAGCGACCTCGTCGCGGCCGCGTATTCCTTCGTTCCCGGAGGCGGACAGTTCTACAAGGGCAATTTCCGGCGGGGCGTCACGTATGCCTCGATCATCACCACGAGCTTCGTTCTTGCGGCCCTGACGCAACGCGGCGTCGATGGCGCAGACAAGTTGTTTAAGCTTCGCCGGGGGAAGGTGCAGCAGATCAATGGCATCATACGTACGTGCGAAGGCTGCACGGCCCGGGATCGCGAGCGCCTGATCGCCGAACGGGATCGGCTCATCATCAAACGCGACAGGGCCAGAGAGACCCGGTCCGACCGCCGGTTCTGGCGCAACCTCAGCCTCTTCGCGGGGGTGACCACCGTGGCCGTCTCCATCCTGGACAGCATCGAACTCGACCGGAAGATCGGCGAGCGATTCTTCCATCGTAAGGATCTGGTTTCCGGCGGGGCGTATCGGATCTCGCTCCCGCGCCCGGGCTTCAGCCTCCGCGACGGGTCGACCTCGGTGCGGGTTACCGTTCGATGGAAGTGAGGCGTCGGTTCAGCGGCGGACGCGCTCCCGTTCGGTGGCCATCAGGAGACGGAGGTTGAGGGCTTTGGCAATGGTGGCCACGCTCGCAAAGTCGCCGACGGTGGCGTCCTCGTCGGCGCGGAGCACGAGCGCGGTGCGCGCGCCCATCGCGTCCCGAATGGCGTTGAGCAATTCTTCCTTTGGAACCTGCTTCCCCTCCACAAAGAAGCGCCCGTCGTCCGTGATGGACACGTTCACGTACTGCGCTTCCATCGGGGCGGCGGCGTTGGCCTGCGGCAGGTTCACCTGGATGCCGAACTGCGGGATGAAACTGGAGGTCAGGAGAAAGAAAATGAGCAGGAGGAACACCACGTCCGCCATCCCGGCCAGGCTGTACGTCTTGAGGGGTTTTTTTGACGTGGAAAAATCGATGGCAGCCATGGGACATGCAGGGGCTTGGCGGAGAACGGACGGGCGGGTGCTCAGAAAGAGCCTTCGTAGCGGGGCTGATTCGAGGTGGGCGCCGGCGTCTGAAGCAGGTCGATGAAGTCGGTGGCCGAGCGCTCCATGTCGTTGACGAGACGGTTGATGCGCGTGAGCAGGTAATTGTAGAAGAAGAAGGCCAGGATGCCGACGATGAGCCCCGCCGCTGTGCTGATGAGCGCCTCCCAGATTCCCCCGGCCAGCACACTCGGGTTGACGTTGCCCTGGAGATTCTGGATCTGCTGAAAGGCGCGGATCATGCCCGTGACCGTGCCGAGGAAGCCCAGCATCGGCGCGATGCCCGCGATGCTGGCGAGCAGGTCGGTGCGCTTTTCGAGCTCGAAAGCCTCGTGTTTGCCGGTGGCATTGACGGCATCCCGAATCTCGGCGATGGGACGACCAAGGCGCTCCAGGCCATGTTTCAGAATGCGCGTGATGGGCTTGTCCTGCGCGTCGCAGAAGGCCTGGGCGCCGTGGATGTTGCCCGCCCGTACGTACTCGCGGATGCGCTCGGTGATCTCGGCCGGATCGGTAGCGGCGCGACGCAACGTGAGCAAACGCTCGACGAAGATGTAAATCGCCAGAAAGGAGAGAAGGATGATGGGGACGAGGATCCATCCCCCGAGCAGGAGGGTGTCGAGGATCGTCGTCGTGCCGGTGGCGGAGGCCGCCTGCGTCGAGTCCTGAGCGAGGGTCCCTGCTTCCTGAAGCAGCAGCAGTGTCATAGGATTCCGAGAGGGTTGTGCAAGGCTATGGTTACATCCGCGAGGTAATCCGCAGCGGCCAGGCGCCCGGGGGAAGCCGGTCGCCCAACCGACGGATGGCGGCTTCGGCTTCCGCCTGGCTGGCAAACTGACCAACGCCGACACGGTACCGCGTGACTCCCTTCGACACCCCGCGAAGGACGTCCACGGGGAGATCGAGATCGAGGTACGGTTGCGCCGCTGCCTCCGCCGCCTCCGGGGTCGTCTCCGAGGCTACGATCACCGTCCATCCCCCGGCGTTCCGGTCGATGCCGCCGAGGGTACGCCGAACCGGGGGCTCCGGTTCGGCGGGAGCTTCCGCCCGGGCACTGTCGGCCGGAGGCAGGGCGGAAGCGGCGGACGTATCCGCCGGAGGCATGTCCTCGGAGAGGGCAGGCGTCTCGGGCTCCCCGGCGCCGGGCTTGAGCATCTGATAGGCAAAGAATGCGCCGGTGAGCACCGCAAGGACGCCGATGACGATGAAAAACCCGGTCCTGGAGGCACGGTCCCGGCGTACGGGGGTGCGCGGCGGATGCATGGCCGCTCTCTTGATCGTCTCAATCTCTTCTTCCGAAGCCAGAACGGCCTCTTCTTCGGCTTCCGGTTCGGTCGCTGCCTCGGCCTCCGGTTCGGCTGCGTCGACCGCTTCTCCGGCGGACTCACCGATGTCCTTCATCTCCTCGTCATCCTCGAAATGAATGACGTTGAAAATCGATGCTTCATCTTCGACCTCGTCGGGTGCTTCCGCCTCCGCTTCGTCTTCGGAATCGCTTGTTTCCACCGTTTCCGCGACGATCTCGACCTCCTCGACGGTTTCCTCGACCACGTCGTAATCGGCCTCCTCGAAATCCGGTTCCGGAAGCGGGCCGAGCGGATGATCGGCGTCGTCACGCGGGGCTTCCCAAACCTCTTCCTCAAGGGACTCTTCGAACGCAACAGTCTCGAACAAATCGGGCGCTTCCGCATCGGCTGTTTCTTCCGATGCTTCGTCGGGTTCTTCGGTCCCGGTCGCATCCTCTGTGCCCAACGCTTCTTTTTCTTCCGCTTCTTCTCCGGAGGGGGGAGGAGGGGCATCGGCGACGGATTCTTCAGCTTCTGCGACTACTTCTTCGGGACCGGCCGGTTCGTCTTCGGGACCGGCCTCCTCCATCTCGTTCTCTTCGACATCGCTTGTGCGCTCTTCCGGCTCCGGGGAGACAGGCAGCGCGGGCATTCCGGCGAAGCGGTAATTAGCGGCGATTTCGAGGGCGGGCGCCGCTTCGAACGTGAGGCCCTCCCTTGCGCGGCGGAAAACTCCGAGGCCGGGGATCGTCGTCTCACCATTGGTGCGAAGGTCCTCGTGGAGGCGGGCAATCAGAGTCTGGAGCGAACGCTCGGCTTCTTCGGAGGAGATCCCGAGGCGGGCGGCAAGCTGCTCGATCAGCGAAGCGGACATAAGGGTGGGGGCGCATCGCGCTCCGTTTGATTCGTACGACGGCGATTGCTGTTATTGCTCGGCCTCAAAAACGACCGTGTCGCGAGGAGGGAGGACGACGCTGCGGCCGTTCTCGTCTTCTGAGAGCCGGCTCGGAAAATGTTCGAGATGAAAGGATCCGAGACCGGGAACGTCCACGGCCTTTCCCTCCAATACACCGTCACGAACGATGTCGGCGAGGGCATTAGCTATCTGTTCTGTCGAGATTTGTGCCATGGGGTTTTTTCGTTTCACGGGAGCAAAAACACGAAGCGCTCCGGGCGTTGTTCCGTAAAGGGGGGCGTATGATAAAGATACGGTAATTTTCGTTCGGAATAAAAGGCGGAGCGGCCAGGGGCACGAATATCCGTTATTGCATGTCAAAAACGAACCCGCAGACCGACCAGGAAGGCCGCAGGAATCTCGGGATAGTTATCCCATCGGGTGAGGCGATTGCCGACGAGGTTTTCCGCGCGTCCGAGGATCCCAACCCACGGAGTGACCTGGTAGGAGGCCTCCACGTCCAGGTTGAAGTAGGCTCCGACCCTGTTTTCGGGCGTGCGTTCGCGGGCGCGGTACCGCGGGCTCTCGTACACGCTGCTGAGTTGGAAGAGCCCGTCGCCTCCGGCGAAGATGTAGGACAGCATTGCCGTGCCCTTGAGGGGCGCGAAGTAGGGGAGTTCGGCGTCGGCTTCGATGAGGCGTCCCTTGCGCACATCGAGGCCGATGGAGGCGTGAAGACCGCTCGTCAGCATGAAGGACGCCTCACCGCCCACCCGGTAGATGCGGGCCTTGCCGTATCGGGCGGAAGTGAGGCCCTCGGTATAGATGCCGAACCCACGGCCGGCCTCCTGCTCGAAGTAGAGGTAGTTCGGTGCTTCTTCGAAACCGGCGCGTCCGGCCATCTGAACGTTTCCGAAGAAATATCGCACGCCAATCTCGGCATCGACCGTGCGGAGGGTCGGTTGCATGCGTGGTTCGTCGACGAGGTATGGGTTTTCCCGGTACAGATCGCCGAGCGAAAGCATTTCGAGCGCGGGACGGTTTTGGACGTAGAGGTTCAGGCCCGTCTGAGGATAAAGATCGATGCGGAGATCGGGTGAGACGTACGTTGCATTCCGGTTGCCGCCGGTGGGCGTCTGTCCCTCGGCGGAGAACCCCAGTACGCGAAGGCCGAGCGTCACGCGATAGGCGTCCCGGTAAAGGAAGCGATACCCGGCTCCAGCGTAGAGTGCCCGCACCGTCGAGCCGAGGAGGCCGTCGGTGTCGAGCCCGGTGGTGGAAGCTTGAGCGACGACGTCTAGCCTTCCGCTCGACACTGGAACGGAAAGGGCGCCGTCGAAGTCGAGCCGGCGTTCGAGGCGGGTGAAATTGGGGTCTTCGCCGGCAGGATCGGCGAAAACGTCGGTTTGTATGCGAGCGGCGCCGTATCGGATCTCCGCGTCGAGGTCGAAGGCGGCGGCGGCCTGTGTACGCGCCCACAGACTCAGGCTCCCCCCACGTCCTTCCCGGTCGGGAAAGGGCACGAAGAGCGAACGGACCGGACTCCGGGCGCCGTACAGCGTATAGTTCTCGAAGAACCCCGCGACGGTGGCTCCGGTGACGGCGACGGACGACCGCGTCTGCAGACTCGCGGAGGCTTCGAGCGCGTCGTACGGGTTTTTCAGGTCCGGAAAGGTCTGTTCGAAGGGTGTGTTTCCGTCGGAGCCCCGGTAGTCGACGCGTGCGCGGAAGGTCGCGCTTTCCGAAACGGGCACGCCCACCCGGGCCCGCACTGCCCGGCTGAGATACCGCCCGGCCGCTGCTTCGAAGGCTCCGTCGATGGGCGCGGCTCCGGTGAGCGAGGAGACGGCCGGAGGCTCCGGCGCCTGAAGCGGGCTCGGCGGCAGGTCGGCGCTTTCCTGCTTGTAGGGTTCGATGAAGGGACGCCGGTCGGGAGGAATCTCCGGCACGCGCGGGGGCGGGTTGAAGCCGATCAACGGCTGTCTCTGAAGCGAGGGAAACGTGATCTCGAGCTGCCCGAGGATCTCGACTTCGCGCGGGGCGAGGTCGGGCAGGGCCGGGTCCCGGCCCTGTGTTTCCTGTCCCATAGCCTGCGCCGCGGGGAAGGCAAGCAAGAGCGCGAAGGCGAGCCGGAACGGGAGGATTGAGAACGGGTGTTTCAACGGGGACGGCATGTTGGCTTCGGAATGGGGGGGTGAGAGACGATGGGGGCGGGCGCTAGAGCTCGGTTTGCTCACGGGCGGCAATCTCGGCGGCTTCGGTTCCGGCGTATTGGGTGGTGAGGAGCTCATAGAGGCGGAGCGCTTCGCCCGTCTGTCCTAATTGTCGGAAGGCGCGCGCCTGGGTCAGATAGCCGCGGGACACCCAGTCGACGTAGTTCGGGAAGAGCACCGGCAGCCGACCGAGCTCTTCGATGGCCTGCTCGGCGTCCCCGTTCTTGAGGAGCAATTCTCCGAGTCGGGCAAGGGCTTCGGCCCCCGCCTCGTCCCGGCTCTTGTCGGCAATGTCTCGGTAGAGACGGAGCGCTTCGTCGGTCTTGCCGTCGCTCTCATAGAGCCGGGCGAGGCCGAGCCGCGCGGGGATAACCTGCGGAGAGTCGGGGGCGGCGGAGATGGCTTCCTGAAGCAACTCTTCCGCCTCGCGATGACGCCCGAGATTCATCAACGCGATGCTCTGGCCGTACCGGGCCTGGGCGAGGAGCAACCCGTCCTTCGTCTGGTTTGCGATGGACTCGAGGAGGCGGTATGTGCGGAGCGCGTCCTCATGCCGGTTCTCGTTTGCGTAGAGTTCTCCGAGTCGCCTGGCCGCATCGGCGCGGCGGGGGCTGTCGGGATACTGCTCGATGAGCCTCCGAAAATAGTTCTGTGCCTCCTGGATCTGACCTCGATCGGCGTAGATCGAACCGACGTAGAAATAGGCTTCCGGCAGGAGGGTCTCACTTCGAGCCGAGCGGATGAAGGCAAGGAAGCCACCCAGGGCTTCTTCTTCCCGTCCGCCCTGGAATTTTGCTTCGGCCTGACGGAACCGGAGTTCGTCCACGATCGGGGAATCCGGATGCTCGGCAATGAAGGCATCGAGGATCTCGGCGGCGCGGGCTTCGTCGTCGAGGGCGAGGAGCGCGTACTGGATGCCGGCGGCGGCGTCGGCGATGAAGGGGCTGTCGGGATAGCGCGTGAGCACTTTTTGATAGGCCTCCACGGCTTCTTCGAGACGTCCTGCGTTGAAGAGGGCGTCGCCGATGCCGTATTGAGCCTTGGCGGCGAGGGGGTCGCGAGGATAGTCATCGATGAGCGACTGATATTCCTCGATGGCGCGGTCGTAGTCCTGATTCAGGAAATAGAGGTAGCCGAGTGAATACTGGGCTTCCTCGCGATACTCACTCTGCGGGTACTCGACGAGGAGTTCGCGGAATTTCGTGATGGCTTCGAAGGCGTCGCCGGCATTGGAATAGGCCTGCGCCATCTGATAGAGGGCGTAGTCCTCGCCCTCGGCGGCGACGAGGGAATAGATGCGAATGGCTTCAGGATAGCGCTTGAGGGCGTAATAACTGTCGGCCAGGCGGAGTCGAGCGTCGGTGCGGTACGGCACCGTCTCGTCGGCCTCCCGATAATGGTCGAGGAACCATTTGAATTCCGTTATTGCAAGAGCAAACTCACTTCTCTTGAAATACACCCAACCAAGCGCATAATGCGCCGCCTCGACGTGACGGGCGGCCGGGTAGTCCTTCAGATACTTCTGAAAGAGGCGGGCCGCCCGATCCAGCGCCCCGTTCTGGTAAAAGCTCTCGGCGGCCCAGAAAAGGGCCTCGTCGGCCTTCGGACCCTTCGGGCTTTCCTGATAGAGCGACATGAACGCCGGGGCGGCCTCGGAGAACTTGCGGCTCCGATACAGGAGCCAGGCTTTCTGAAAAACGACTTCCTCTTTGAGCGACTCGGGCGCCGCATCGAGGGCCACGGCCCGGTCGAAGCTCTCCAGCGCTTCGTTGAACCGTCCCAGCGCGATGAAGGTGTTTCCCTGGTGATAATAGGCCTCGCCGAGCAACGAGGATTCGGGATAAGATCGAATCAGTCGTCCGAAAATCTCATTGGCCTCTTTCCACTGATGAAGTTCATACTGCGTGAGCCCGAGTTCATAGAGGGCGTGATCGGCAAGGGCATGCTGAGGCCAACGGTCCGCCGCCTCCTGGAAGAGCCGAATCGCGACCTCGGGCTCGGCGGCCAGCTTCCGGTTCACGGCGGCGTAATACGTGGCCCTGGCGGCCAGGTCGTCGTCGAAACCGGCCCGCACCCGGTCGAATTCATCGGCGGCCCACTGATACGCTTTTTCGAAGTGATAATTCCACGCCAGACCGTAAAGGGCCCGTCGGAAATATGGGCTGTCGGGGTTGCCCTCGGAGAAGCGCCGGTAATAAACGATCGCGTTATCGTAGTCTCTGAGCTGGTTGTAGGACTCGGCCAGTAGGAAGGTCGCGCGCTCCCGGGCTTCGCCGGAAAGGTTCGGGAGGCGACGCTGAATTTCGGTGACGGCCCGCGGGTAGTCGCCAAGCTCATAGTAAACTTCCGCAAGCGCCAGCCCGATGTTCTGCGCATACGGGGAATTCGGATATCGGGCGGCGAGGAGTTCGAAAGCCCGGGCGGCGGCGTCGTACCGCTCACGTTGGACCTCCGCCACGGCGATGGCGTACAGCGCGATGGGCGCCGTGGTGGTCTCCCGGTATGCATCGGCGGCGCGTTGATAGTACCCGATGGCTTCCTCGATACGACCGAGATGGATCGCGGATTCTCCCATCCAGTAGAGTGCTTTCGCAGCCAGATCCGGCAAGGGATTGGAAGCGAGCACTTCCGAAAGCACGCGAAGGGCCTGCTCATAGTCACCCGCTTCGTAGAAGTGCTTCCCGAGGGCAAGGCGCGCCTGAAAAGCCAGAGGATGCGCCGGATAAAGCTCCTGGAACCGTGAGAACAGCCGGATGGCTTCTTCCTCATGACCTAACGTCAGCGCTGCCTCGGCCTGATAATACAAGGCCTCCGGGGCGCTGACGTGATCCGGGTAGCGTTTACGAAAAGCGTCGAACACCTCGATGGACTGCTCATACAGATGTTCGGCGTATAGCTTGAAACCCTCCGCAAAGATGGATTCGGGCAACTCGGGTTCACGTTGCGCGTGCGCAGATTGCCTTCCGGAAAATTCGGGACCGATCAACAGGAGAATCGCAACGAGGACGAAGCTAACGGGCAAAGCACGATAGAGAGAGCGTATGGAAGGCACAGAGTCGTCAGGTTTTGTCGTTGGAATCCAGGAAGAAACGGGGCGTCGGATCGTCGTGTGGCTGACGCACCCTCTTCGCGTGACGGTATGAATCATGTTTCAGCCCTCAGGTTTCTCGCCTGTTCGAACAATTGAGTGAGGCTTCTCAATCGGGTGCGCGTTTCCGTCAAAACCCGAGAGCGTTCAGGAACGTTATCAAGCTTGCGAGTTAACACATCGGAAAGCCCGCGCCCCCAACACCGCCTCACCGGGGCGCATCAGGGCTCCGGGCAAAAACTTATCCAGAAACTACCATGCAACCCGAACGGATCCGGGGCGGCGCTGCAACCGATACGGAGGTCCCGGCCCATGACGCAACTGGTGAAGCAACCCCGTCGTCCGAAACGGAGCCGACGGGCGATGCGACGGCTATGTTGCGCGCGGCCTCTCCGGAAGCCTGGGTGCGCGAGCATCAGACGGCCGCGCTGATCGGTTCTTTCGCAGTCGGTGTCTTTCTCGGTGTGCTGCTGCGTCGAACCTGAGCGCGCCAGCGGCCGGATCTGATCATGAATCCAGCAAGGTAAGAGGTGACGTCATGGATGAACGGAAAGGCGTGGATGTAGAGGAAGCGGTTCCCGAGACCGACGGCGCTGAACGTGCCGAGGAACGCACGGTGAACGAAGCCTCCGCTCGAATCCATACGATGCGTGAGGAGCTGCGAGAAACCATTGAGAGCTTACGAGGCGACCTCGAGCGCCTGGAACTGGGAGAAGTCCGGGATCGCGCCCGTGCATGGGTCAAAGAGCATCCCGGTCGGGCGACGCTGTTGGCGGCAGGCGTCGGTATGTTCATCGGCGGCGCATTGACACGCGCGCTGACCCCCAAACCTGCGCCCCTCTCCGCTCGGGCCCGGCGTCGCGCACAAAGACTGGCCGGCCATGTGGGCAAAGTTGCTCGCGAGACGGGCGCGCATCTCGTGCATGACGCCGTAGACGTCGGTCAGAAGCTCATGGATCAAGTGAGCCGGGAAAGCGAAAAGTTGCCTCGTCGGGCGCGTCAGTTGGGCGAGGACGTTGTGCACCGCACGGAAGCGCTGGCCGAGACGCTCGTCCAGCAGGCCGAAACGGCGGCAAAAGAGGGCATGGACGAGCTCTTAGCGTCCGTTCAGACACACAAAAGGCGGATGAACGGCGCTCTCGATCCTCTGTTTCAGGCTCTCCGAGTCGCTCTGGCCGTGACTTTTTTCAAGAAAATGACCGAGCGATTCCGCCGAGAAGGGTGAGGGAAGTCTTCATTTCATACAACATGCATTCCCGCAAGGCTCGCTTTCGACGGGGTTGCCCTTATATTTATCAGGTTTGAACGCACGCTAACCCACCCGACCTGATCAAGTGAGCATACTGGCAGTAGGCACCGTCGCCGTCGATTCGATAGAGACCCCCTTCGGCTCGGTGAGCCGCGTTCTGGGCGGGAGCGCCACGTACATTTCTATGGCAGCCAGGTACCTGAGCCGCCCGGTGGGTCTACTGGCCGTGGTCGGCGGCGACTTCCCCGAGTCCTATATGCACATGCTTGAAGCCTGCGACCTCGATCTCCAGGGGATAGAGGTCAGAGAAGGCGAGAAGACGTTCTCGTGGGGGGGGAAGTATCACTATGATCTAAACGACCGGGACACGCTTTTTACGCACCTCAACGTGCTGGCGAACTTTGAGCCGACCGTGCCGGAGGCCTATCGTAAGAGTAAGGTGGTCTGTCTCGGCAACCTCGACCCAGACATCCAGTGCGAGATCCTCGATCAGGTGGATGGACCGGAAATGGTGATCTGCGACACGATGAATTACTGGATCGAGAACACGCCGGAAGGGTTGTGCCGGGTGCTGGAGCGGATCGACTGTCTGATCGTCAATGACGCCGAGGCACGCGAACTCTCGGGCGAACCGAACCTGGTCAAGGCTGCGCGGATCATACGCGCGCTTGGCCCCGAGATCCTCGTCATCAAGAAAGGGGAACACGGGGCCCTGCTCTTCGCAGACGGCGCCGTCTTTAGCGCACCAGCATATCCCCTTGAAGAAATTCAGGATCCTACGGGCGCCGGCGACGCTTTTATGGGCGGTTTTGCGGGCTATCTCGCAAGCAAGAATTGCTATGACATCGACCACCTGAGGCGAGCCGTCATCTATGGCAGTGCGATGGCTTCATTTACGGTGGAAGAATTTGGTCCGCAACGGTTGCTCGCACTCAAAGAGACCGAGATTCTCCAACGCATCAATGCCTTTCTCACACTGGCGCATATACCCATCTCTCCGTATTTCATTGAGCCTTAAGGGCGGCCTTAGGCGGGAGGCATACCATGGATCGGATCGTACCTGGAAGGTGGTATAAGGCAAGGGGTACTTTCTTGGTTATATATGCTGTTATCATCTCCCTTTTGTTATGGACCAATATTTCCTGTGTGCGTGAGAAAGGAAACACCGAAGAATCCGACCTTGCGTTCGTAGATTTTGAAAAATCCAATACGGAGTTGCTCCTGCGATACTATTTTGGAGCCTATCTGCCCGATCGTGAACAGGATGCCTTTGAAGGAGGCTTTGTTCGGCGAATGGATGGAAAATATTACGTCGACCGGGATAAGATCCGCCAATCCCCCTTGTTGTCGCGACTGATCTCGGACGGATATTTGGAAGATGGGGCGCTAGACTGGGATGAGTTCTCTGCGTTCATTCGGGAGACCTATTATCAAAGTCGGAGTCCATATCCAAACCTGGATGCTGTATACAAAGGGCTTGCTTTCCGTCCCGGAGATTCGTCGTGGTTTCATGTGGACGTCAGAGGGGTTATGACCACCGCGCTAAGGCGGGTATACGTTAAGAAAGCGGCTCTGAAGGCAGCCCTTGGGACGTACCTCGCCAACGACCGACGGCTTTTGTATCCTGTTGGGACGACGTTTATCGGAGAGCACTGGATGGATTCATCACGGGTGGAAACGACCGTGATGAGCAAGCGCCCGGATGGATTCTGGGATTTTTTTATTTATGGATCCGAAGGGCAACTGGCAGGAGAGACCAATACGCCTCCAAAAAAGTTGACCGCCCCGATCCAATGTTTCGGATGTCATACCGGCAGTAAGTTGTTCGAGCCCGAGAAGAGTTTCCCGGGTTTCGCGAAGGAGGGCCCCCACGGCCCGAGAGCGCTCTATGTGGAGGACACATTTCGCAACAAGGAAGTGGCAGCCTACTTCGATGAACATCGAAAAAGAAGCGACATGATTCTCGGGATATACAATACACTTTACGTCTCGGAAATGCTGGTGCGAAGGCGGAACGGCGATCTTTCGAAAGAGGACGAGACTTTGTTAACCGATCTTGGACTTTAAACCACAACCAGATGACTACCGGAACGGTTCGTTTGATCAATGCCGTCTTTTATGCACACCATGGTGTGATGAAGGAAGAGCACCAGATTGGCGGCAGATACGAGGTGGATGTGAGTATCGATCTTGACTTCAGCGATGCCGCGGAACATGACGATTTAAAGAAAACAGTAGATTACGAAAAAGTATACAGGATAGTTAAGGGAATCATTACTCGAAATAAATTTTACCTCATCGAGCGCTTGGCCTATATGATCGCCAATAGTATCGTAGATGAATATGACTATGTATACTCGGTTGAAGTTATTGTGAGAAAGCCTAATCCTCCAGTTGGAGGGCCATGTGATCGAGCAGAAGCAGTGTTTAAAAAAATAGTCTCATCGTCTGACGTGTAAATTAATGTATACTATGCATAATTTTATTAATAATACAATCGACCGAATCATTTGCATCAATCCATCTGAATGAGGGATATCTTCTGAACCAGGTCAGTTGTCGCTTGGCATACCTTCTGGTGTTGCGCTTGATGAGCCTCAGCATTTCTGTATGTGAAATATTGTCTCGAAGACGAGAGACGACCTCTTTATAACCTATGGTTTTTAGAACAACCGAATCGGGATCAATGCCGGAGGAGATAATTTCTTTTACTTCCTTCTCCAATCCGTTTTCTATCATCTCCTCGGCGCGTCTATTGATGCGCTCGTACAATACTTCCCGTTCTCGGAAAAGCACAAAGGTATAGAAGCTGTAACGATGTTGTTTAGCCTGTCCTGTGTGGAAAGAGGAGAGGGGGCGCCCGGCGCCGTAGTATACCTCTAGTGCTCGCACTATACGTTGTGCATTCTTCGGGTCTATGGCGTGAGCAGTTTGTGGGTCCAGCAAAGTTAGTTCATGGTAGAGTGCTTCCAGGCCTTCCGTCGTGAGTCGTTGCTGCAGTGCGGCCCTTACGCTTCTATCGATAGAAGGGATGTCCGACAATCCGTATAGCAGCGCGTGGAGATAAAGCGTTGAGCCGCCCACAATAAGAGGGATCTTACCCTTCCTGTGCAGGGCCTCGATCAAACGCGTCGCTTCGTTCGCAAAGATCCCGGCCGAGTAGGGTTCCGGGAGGTGGCGCTCGTCAATGAGGTGATGGCGCACGGACGCAAGTTCTTCCGGCGAGGGTTTGGCCGTGCCGATCGTCAGTTCTCGGTAGATCTGACGACTGTCGGAGGAGATGATCTCTGTATGGAGCGCCTGCGCCAGCTGGATCGAAAGCGACGTTTTGCCTGCGGCCGTCGGGCCGGTGAGAACGATGACGGGCAGTTCCGACAAGGTGCGCTCACGGTTTAGTAGAGGGGGACGGTTGGGTCGATCTCAGTGCTCCAGGCCAGTATTCCACCCTCCAGGTTGTATACCTCGGTAAACCCCATCGACATCATGTAAGCGGCGGCGTTGTCCGACCTGGCTCCGGAACGACAGTACACGACGATCCTCTCGTCTCGTCGATCCTTGAGTTGATCCAGACCTTCCGACAGCTCGGAGAGCGGGATGTTCATACCCCCGATAGTGGCAATTTCACGTTCCTCGGGCTGTCGCACGTCGATTAATATAAACGGCGCGCCTTCATCCATCAGGCGTTTGAGGTCGCGGACGTTCATTTGCGGCGGTTTTGGACGAAAGAATTGCATGAGCATTCAGGGTTTTTTAAGGTCGATGAAGTCGGCGGCGCTGTTTCTGAGGCGGTCACTTTGATGAATGTAAATCATCGTTGTTTCTATGTTTTTGTGCCGTGCATGTGATTGCACCTGTTGCAGTGAGGCGCCGGCCTCTATCGCCAGCGTGCAGCCGGTATGACGGAGCGTATGCGCTCCAATGTCGGGCAGGCCTGCGAGACGCGCCGTATCTCTTATAATGGTGTAAATTGAGTGGGTAGAGAGTCGGCCGCCGTAGTTGTTGTTGCTGAGCGAACGCCAGAGAGGACCCGAAGAAATGCCGTAGTGATCTTTCATGCGTTCGATCTCCTCATAAACGTGGTTCGGCATCTTGATATACTGGTCGGCGCCACCTTTGGTGAATGGGAGTTCGAGGATCCAGTATTTGCCGAGGGGTTTGATGTGCTCGACGTCCATGGCTGCAGCTTCCGAGCGTCTCAATACGCAGTGAAGCAGTGTGATGACGAGCGCGCGGTCCCGTGGGCCCGTCTTGCTTCGCTGTTCTGCTGCATGGATCAGGGCCTGTGCCTGCTCTTTCGTCAGGCTGATGATGGGCCGATCGCGTTGCGAGGTGCTTCGTACCCTTCGAAGCAGCTGTCGATGTGCCGGGTTGTGTTCGAGTGCGCCGAGGGCCAGCAGCCAGTCGAAAAAGCCTCGAATGGCGGCAAGTTTCCGTTTGATCGTCGAGGCTTTGTACTGATCGTTTTCCAGACTGGTGAGATAGGCATTGAGGTCAACGAAGGTGATGCTCCGCGCCATTTCATAGGTGACGGGGGCTTGCCCGAAGAAGCGCACGAGATCGTTCCGATACGCCTTGCGGGTGTGGGGCCGGTCGAAACGCTGGAGGTACAGCGCCAGCAGGTCTCGTGAGGGGTCGGCGCCGGTGAGCGGATGATGTTCGGTCCGATCAAGGGCTCGTGACGGTTTGTTCATCGCAGGCCTTCTCCGGGTGCGGGGTGTTTTTTCTTGCTCAACCTTTGATAACTATCCTTATCGTAGGTTGGGGAATATAGGCCTTGTGTGCGTCTTGTGCAAGAACCGGGCGCTGCTCTAACGCAGTCAGGATGCGTGTTCGATCCGGATGTCGATATCCCACGCATCCGCCAGCGAACGAATCATGGAGACGGCGTGTTGATTGAGCGGGCCGTCCGTCCGGGCAATCGAAACGAGGTCGTTCACGACGGCAAAACACTGGATCTTCGAGAACGCTCGTTGGATCGCATTCATCGTGTCGTGGATCTCCTCGGACTCGAGACCCTCGGAGTAACTCTGAAGAGCCTCGCGAAGAATCGAGCGGATTTCTTCTTCCGTGAGATCGGGCTGCCATTCCGACAACCGTTCGATCATCTCATGGATTTCCTGGTTGCTCAGGCGGTTATCCGAACTGTGCGCGACGATGAGGTACAGAAGTGCGATGTCGTGAAGCAGGCTCCAGCCTTCGGATACTTCTACATGGGCCGTCGATTGGCTGAGTAATTCCTGCTCGATCTCTTTCAGTCCCCACGTGGTGGCAACCAGGCCGATCAGATTCTGCTCGGCGCTCAGGAGAACGCCGTCGGCTTCGGCTATCCGCATGATGTTCTCCAGAACATGTTGCCGCTGCTCGGGTGTCAGCGCTTTTTCGAGAGACTGAATCGTGTGCGAGAGTTCCGAGCTGAGATCGCCCTCAAGGTAGACACTGAACGCTTCCATGACCAGTTCATGGATCTTCTCGACGTCTTGTCCGGGCAACCATTCCTTCAAAGAATTGACGATGGTGTTGAGTTCGTCTTCGCTGAGTTCGTGATCCGTCCCGTACGCAACGGAGAGAAACAGGAGCGCCAGGTCATGCTCCCGGGTCCACTGCTCTGAAGTCTTGCTCATGGCTTCCCCTTTGAACGTTTCCCTGATGAAAAAAAGCCTCTGAACCGTGCATTCAGAGGCTTGGTAGGCCCGGAGGGACTCGAACCCTCAACCCACGGATTAAGAGTCCGTTGCTCTGCCAATTGAGCTACGGGCCTGTGGTTTCGTGCACGAAGTTAATGGAATGAAGCTTATAATTAAAGAACAATAACGGCCTTATCTCATTATTCAACCCCGGAGACCCTGCGGTTCTTTAGACATCGAGATCCGCGACTTCCGAGGCGTTCTCCATGATGATGCGATACCTGGCGGAGGCATCTTTCCCCATGAGATCGCTGATCGTGCGTTCGGTAAGCATCCGTTCCGTATCGGGTATCGTGACCTGAAGCAACCTCCGTTTTTTCGGATCGAGCGTGGTCTCTTTCAAAGTCGCGGGCATCATCTCACCGAGACCCTTAAAGCGCTGAACGTCTATTTTTACGTTCTTTCGGCGTCTTTTGATCTTTTTCTCGATGCGCGCCCGGTCGGCGTCATCGAGCGCCCAGTAGGTCTCTTTGCCGGCGTCGAGCCGGTACAGGGGCGGCTGCGCCAGGTAGACGTACCCCTCCTCGATGAGAGGTCGGAGGTAACGATAGAAGAAGGTCAGGAGCAACGTGGCGATGTGGTGGCCGTCGGAGTCAGCGTCCATGAGCAGGATGACCTTATGGTAGCGCAACGCGCTCAGGTTGAGGTCGTCTCCGAGCCCGCATCCGAGCGCCTGCACGATGTTGGAGAGCTCCTTGTTATCGTGGACCTTTTTCAGGGTGGCCTGTTCGGAGTTGAGCACTTTCCCGCGCAGAGGCAGGATTGCCTGACGTCGACGGTCACGGCCCTGTTTGGCGGAGCCGCCGGCCGAATCGCCCTCTACGATGAAGATCTCACTCTCGGCCGGGTCGGTTGATGAGCAATCGGCCAGTTTTCCGGGCAGGTTGAGCCGATGACTTACGTTGCTCTTGCGACGGACCTGGCGCGCGGCGGCTCGGCTGGCATGCCGGGCGCGCGCTGCCTGCACTACCCGTGTCGCGATGGCGTCGCCGGTGGTCGGGTGAGCGTTGAGGAAGCGTTCGAGTTCGATTCGCACGGCTCCGGTGATGAGCGATCGTGCCTCCGGGTTGTTCAGCTTCTCCTTCGTCTGCCCCTGAAACTGCGGGTCCATCATGTACAGGTTAATGACGGCCACGAGTCCTTCCCGAATATCGTCCGCCGAAATGTCGAGATTTTTCGGCATCAGGTTGTGCGTGTCCATGTATGCCCGGATAGCGCTTCGGACCGCATCCTTCAGCCCTTGCTCGTGCGTGCCCCCGTCCCGTGTGGGGATGCCGTTCACGTAGGAGCGGAAATATTCCCTGGGTAGTTCGGTCCATTGCAGCGCCACCTCGACGCGGCTTCCGTCATTCAGGGCGTCTTGCCGCAAGACAAAGGCATCCTGATGCACCGGGCGCGCGGTCCTTTCTTCGATGAGGTGCGCCAGGTATTCCGCAATGCCGCCTTCATGATGAAACTCGGCGCGGGTCTGATGCGCCTCGTCCTTGAAAATGATCCTCAGGTTACCGTTGAGGTATGTTTTGACCTCCAGCTGCTCGCTGATCCATTGCGCGTCGAACGCGGTCGTCTCGAAAATTTCAGGGTCCGGGCGAAAGAAGATCGTGGTGCCGGATCCTCGGGTATTTCGGGAGATGCATTTCAGTTTGGTGACCGGCACGCCCCTCTTGTAGCGCTGCTCGTAGGTTTTTCCGTCCCGCTTCACCGTCGCGATGAGTTCTTCCGAGAGCGCATTCACCACGGATGCGCCCACCCCGTGAAGTCCGCCGGAAGTGATGTAGTTGCGGTTGTCGAACTTCCCGCCGGCGTGCAGTGTGGTCAGGATGAGTTCGAGCGTGGGTATCTTCTTCACCGGGTGCTTCCCCACCGGGATGCCGCGACCGTTGTCACTCACGGTGATGCTCTTCCCGTCTCGGTGTAGTACGACCTCGATTTGTGAGGCGTAGCCGTTCGTCGCTTCATCGACGGCGTTGTCGACGACTTCCCAGAGCAGATGATGGAGTCCCGGCTTGCCCGTCCCCCCGATGTACATGCCCGGTCGTTTTCGGACGGGTTCGAGGCCTTCAAGGACCTGTATGTCTTCGGCTTGATATGTTTTTTGCATTGCAATAACGGAATTAATGCGCGGGGCTCGTCAACCCCGCCCGTTGCTTCGCTCCAGCGTCTTTTCCACCGGTGGAAGGACGACCTCTCGCAGACTGCCGCGCCGGATGATGAGCCGCCCCCGGTTGCCTCGATTGGTTACTTCAAACTTGGTCGTGCGCACGACCTCACGACGTCCACGGCTCGTCTCCACCTCCAACCCCTTGCGTGCCGAAGCCGATAAGGTGAAACCCAGGATGCGATCGTCCGACCCGATACGCATTGCGATGACCCCCTTGCCTGCGTTCTTGTACACGGGAACCTGGCGGGACGGGAAAATGAGCACATACCCTTTCTCCGAGGCCAGACAAACGTGCTCGTGGCCCGCGCCAACCTCGGCGCTCACCACCTCATCTCCCTGCTGCAGCCGAACGTACAACCGCCCGTTCTTCGTGGACGGCTCGGAGTAGGCCGACACAGACAGCCGCGAGACGAACCCCTTCCGCGTGACGGCGACCAGAAAAGGGCCCTCGCCGGACTGTTTCCCGTTCGCTTCGAAAAGCTCGGGAGAAGGATCAGGAAGCGCCACCGGTTTCGGCAACAGGCGCGGGTCGGTCACGATGACGCCGACAATACGTTCTCTGTCCGAAAAGTCGAAGAGCTTCTGAATGGGGATGCCATGCCCGGTGGTGCCGGGGAGCGCGTCGATTCGAGTGGTGTACGCTCTTCCGAAGTTCGTGAGGAAGCATACGGTTTCCCGCGTAGAGCCCTGAAGCACCCATCCGATCTCGTCTCCTTCGCGCACGCGGATGTTCTGAAGTTCCGTGTACGAACGCTGCCGCTTGACCCATCCGTTGCGGGTGACGATGACGTAGACGTCCTCTGCGATGATGTAGTCTTCTTCCGAGTATTCGAGCGTTTCATCCGGCCCTGAGATGTGGGTGCGGCGCGGATCGGCAAAGCGTTTCCTCAGCGCTCGGAGTTCCTCCCGGATGAGTTTCCACCGGGCTTCCTCGTCGGAGAGTAGCGTTCGGAGCGCAGCCGCCAGGGTCTCCTTCTCTTCGAGTTCTTTCCGGATCGCATCGATCTCGAGACGGGCCAGCTTATACAGCTTGGTCTCGAGGATCGCCTCCGTCTGAATCTCGTCGAGACGGAAGCGGTGCATCAGTCGCTGGGCCGCGTCCTGTTTGTTGTCCGAAGATCGGATGATTTTAACGGCCTCGTCGAGGGCATTGAAGATGATCTCGAACCCGCGCAGGATGTGGATGCGTTTTTCGAGCTGGTCGAGATCGAAGCGGAGCCGTCGGACGACAACGTCCATCCGGAACGTCAGAAATTCCCGGAGCACCGTCAGTAAGTCGACCCTGGCGGGCGCGCCGACCTCCGGATTCTCCGTTGGGATGAGACAGGTAAGATTGACGTGAAAGCGGGTCTGGAGCGATGTGTGTTTGAAGAGATACGCCATCGCAACCTCGGGGCGCGCGCCGCGCCGAAGCTCGAGCACAATACGCACTTCATCGGTCGACTCGTCCCGCACGTCTACGATCTGAGGTATCTTGCCCTTGATGATGTGATCGGCGATCTGCTCGATGAGGTTGGCTTTCGAAAAACCATAGGGGATGGAATGAATGACGATGTGCTTCTTCCCTTCGAGCCGGTACTCGGCCCGGACCTCGATGGCCCCCTCCCCTTTCTCATAAATCTGAATCAACTCGTCTTCGGTGTTGAGCACACGCCCACCCGTGGGGAAATCCGGACCCTTGATGTGGTTTTTGACGAGGGTGGCCACCCGGGCATTGGGCGAGCCGATGAGATAAATCAGCGCGTCGACGACCTCACCCAGGTTGTGCGGCGGAATGTTCGTCGCCATGCCCACGGCGATGCCGCTCGCTCCGTTGACCAGAAGGTTGGGGAACCGCGCGGGCAACACGACCGGTTCGAACAATGTGCCGTCGAAGTTGGGCCGGAAATCGACCGTTTGCTTCTTGATCTCGGCAAGCATCTCCATCGACAACGGGAGGAGCTTCGCTTCGGTGTATCGCATCGCGGCGGGATTGTCGCCGTCGAGCGAGCCGAAGTTGCCGTGTCCGTCGACCAGGGGCGCGCGGAGCGAGAACGGTTGCGCCATCCGCACCATGGCATCGTAGATCGCCGAGTCGCCGTGAGGATGATACTTGCCCATCACTTCCCCGACCACGGTCGCGCTCTTGCGATAACGCCCTTCCGGATACAGCCGAAGGTTGGTGTACATCGCATAGAGGATGCGACGCTGAACCGGCTTGAGTCCATCCCGGATGTCCGGCAGAGCGCGACTGGTAATAACGGATAATGCGTAATTGAGATACCGCTCACGCGCCGTTTCGTGTAAGGGGATGGTATCTATGACTGGCATTTTTTCTTTGCAATAACGGATTACAAGGGGTGGTCGAGGAGAATCTACAAAAAGGCGGTGACAAAGGTTCGACAGGCTCCGAAGAATTCCCTCACCTTTTCAATCCGCCCTGAAAGGGATAGATCCTCGACGGGAAGGATTGTCGACGCGTCGGGAAACGTTAGACCGCCCGCGCCCGCGCAAGGGTGAAATAGTCCTGCTTCGGGTGTGCGTGAAGGGCGAGCACGCGGGCGCGGGTCATCAGAACGAGCGTCTGAGAGGCGCGGCGGCGGGAGATGTGGGCAAGGCTGGCGAATTGCTCGACGGTGATGCGGCCGTAGCTTTCCAGATAACGCATGAGCATCAGTTCGTGATCGCCGAACGTAAATTTGACATCCCGAGGCCGGGTTTCGGCACGCATCAAGCGCACTTTTTCCCGACTGGCCTCGATGCTCATGTCCTCCAGGCGCACGTACGCCGTTCTTGACGCGCGCCCGTTGCCGACCACGAAATGAGGCTTCTCCGAACTCTCGCGAACGACGACGACGATCACGTCGCGCTTACGGGAGATGGCTACGCGCTCCGTCTCGACCGGCACGATCGGGTGGCAGTGATTCTCGAGAGAAACTCTTAGCGCGTATTCCTCCTCTTCGGCATCGCGCACCCCATGGATCGACCCGTCGTCGTCGATCCCGAGGAGCAGACGTCCCCCCCTCGTGTTCGCAAAGGCGATGATCTCCTTGGCGATCCGCTCCGGTTGCGGCACCTTGCGTTTGAATTCAAGGTGAGGTCCTTCGCCGAGCGAGACCAAACGTGTAAGGTCTTGTAAGGTCATGCGACTCGAAAGAACGATTGCTAGGCCTGCAGGAAATCCGGCAGCCAGTCTTCCTGTTTGGCCGAACGGGTCATGAGGTCCTCTACCGCTTCTTCCGGCTTCTTGCCCTCGAAGAGAATGGCATAGACGGCCTCGGTGATGGGCATCTCGATGTTCAACCTTTTGGCCAGATCGTGGACGGAGCGCGTGGTGCGAACGCCTTCGGCCACCATGGTCATTTCGGTTTCCACCTGTTTCAGGGTCTTGCCGCGTCCGATCTGCTCTCCGAGATAGCGGTTGCGACTGTGCTTGCTCATACACGTGACCACGAGGTCGCCGATGCCTGCCAGTCCGGCGAACGTGGACGCTTTGGCTCCGAGCGCCATGCCCAGCCGCGCGATCTCTGCGATGCCGCGTGTGATGAGAGCAGCCTTCGCATTGTCTCCGTATCCCACGCCGTCGCTCATGCCGGCGGCGACGGCGAGCACGTTCTTCACCGAACCGGCAATTTCGACGCCGATGACGTCGGTGTTTACGTACACCCGCAGCCGCGAAGTCATGAACGTCTCCTGAACCTCCTCCGCCACGGCGGGATCATAGGCGGCGGCTACGACGGCCGAGGGACACCCCCCCACCACCTCCTCCGCGTGACTTGGCCCATAAAGCACCGCGAGCCGTTCGCGGGGAAGGTTCGTCAGCACCTCGTCGAGCACCCGTGTCGTGGTAAGCAACGTGCCGTTCTCGATCCCTTTGGCCACCGAAACGGCCACGAGATCCGGATGTGCGTAGGGCAAGAGGCGCCCCGCGACTTCGCGCACGGCCTGCGAAGGAGTAGCAAAGACCCAGAGGTCCTGATCGTTTGCGGCGGCAGCAAGGTTGGACGTGATGCGCACGGTGTCGGGGATGTGCGCTTTCGGCAGATAGGTCGGATTGTGCCGCTCCTGATCCATGAAAGCGGCAGCGGCAGGTCGGCGCGCCCAGAGGGTCACGTCGTGGCCGGCTGCGGCCAGGCTGATGGTGAGGGCTGTCCCCCAACTCCCGGCCCCGATCACTGCAATGTTCTTTGCCAAGGATGCCTGTCGGCCTGATGAAAGTCTCCTACGATGGCGCCGGCGGCAGGCGCCTCAGAGCTCGCCGCGTCCGCGCATCCCGCGCGCCGGGCGAAACGTCCGGATCCGGCTTTCCGTGCCATTGACAAGGCGCTTGATGTTGGCCCGATGCGCATAGACGATGGCCAGCATCATCACGATGCTGATGATCAACAGGCTGCCGTCAAGCGAATCGACGTGGAAGACGTACTTCCGAATGGCGACGGTAGCCGGAAAGGCAACGGTCGCAAGGAGAGAAGCCAGCGACACATACCGCGAGGTAAAGAGTACGAGGGCGAAGACCCCGAGCACGATTAACATGGTGACGGGCGAAAGCGCAAACAGCACTCCGGCCGCCGTGTTGACGCCCTTGCCTCCCTTGAACCCGGCCCAGATCGGGAACATGTGGCCGATGATAGCGGCAAAACCGGCCAAAAGACGGACGAACGTCTCGATCTGCCAGAACTCAAGACCGGAGGGCAGACCATCCAGCCGGATGGTGGCGATCACGCCTGCAGCAAAAAGGCCCTTTCCGAGGTCTACGACCGTGGCAAGTACACCGGCCTTCCAGCCCAATACGCGGAAAGCATTCGTTGCGCCGGCATTCCCGCTGCCGTGCTCCCGTATGTCGAGGCCATAAAGCCACTTGCCGACCCATACACTGCCGGGTATGGAGCCGACCAGATAACTGAGCACAAGAATGACTACGAGCGATAACATGGCTTACGAGTTTTTCTCCGCGAAAATGGAACGTGTCTGGTTTGCTTTTCTCGTTCAACGGCCGAGCCGAGTGTTTTGTTTTCCACAGGGGCGCCCGGCAAGCTTCATATGATCTCAGATCGTGCGGCGGCTCTCCTCCCTGCTTCACGCTCTTTTGAGCATTTAGAGCGATTTTCTATGTTTTCGAAGGCGATAAGCCGCATAGCCTGCGCCCGCTGCCATCAGCAAGGCCAGACCCTCCACGGGCGCTTGATTGGGCGCGGGCGGCATGTCGGGCGGTATTTGCGCCAGCGCGGGAAGGGCCAGGAGAAATGCCAGAATGACAAAAATGGGGATGAAAAAGGGGCGTTTCATGGAGGGTTCCTCTCGTTTATCTCGCTTCCACAGTTCAGATTATTTGACCAGGAGCATGGTGCGCGTTTCCACGTTCCCGTTGACGACCAGGCGATAGACGTAGACGCCGCTCGGGAAGTCCCGGGCCTCCCACGTCGCCGTGTGCCATCCAGCCTGCAAGCGTCCGGAGACGAGGGTCGTCACCTCCCGCCCCAGCACGTCATACACGGCCAGATGCACCGTGCCTTGCTCCGGCACCCCGAATCGGATGCTCGTCGCGGGGTTGAAAGGATTCGGGTAGTTCTGTTCCAGTATGAGGCTGGACGGCAGTTCCGAGGACGTCGTTTCTTCGACGGCCGTAACGATACCTGGCCGCACCTCGATCTCGAAGCGCGGCGTGCCCGCTGCGGTCATGAAGGCAGTGTCCGGCGACCCGAACCGCCCTTCGCCGTCTTTGCCCGCCTCGCTCGCGTCCTCAAACGAATAGCTGTTCGCAACCCGCATATCCACGGTTGTGCCTGTGGTCAGGTCCGTGAGCAGCACGTCCCAGTCCTCGGGGATATTCTTCCATTCGGGCCATCGCAGGGTGAAGGTCCCGGAGAGGCCTTCATTGACCAGATCCAGCGTATACTTTTGCGTCTCCGTGGGATCGGCCGGCCGCGCGTCCTGCGCGAGCATGAGCGTCTCGCCGTCCTTCTCCTGCTGAAAAGCGAGTGTGGCGTATTGCCCGAGAAACGGCGTCAGTTTCGTCGCGTCGTATCCGTCATGACCGGGAGAGGCTTGCGGATGAAAGAAAAGTTGCACGGCGCGGTCGAGGTTTCCTGCGGGACCTTCGAGTTCGAGCTGAATGGAGCGCCACACGGGGCTCCCTTTCGAGAACTGTGCGACCGTGGCCGCGTCGTTTGAACGCGCAGAGACGGGGATGGTCACCTGGGTGGCGTCGTCGCTTTCGAGAAAGAAGCCCTGCCAGACCGAGACGACCTCGCCCGTGCCGAAATTGAAGACGACGTACGAGCCGGTCGAAGGGCCGGGATCGCCGCCGCCCGGAGCGCCGGCGCCGTCATCCCATACCTGAATGGGGCCGAGACCGCCATTGACGACGCCCGTGCCGTTCCCCGTGAGATCATCCAGGTTGAGGTTCGTGGCAAACGGGTTGCCGACCAGCGTGAAGCCTCCGAGTTCGAGCGCGACGGATACGTCGGCGGTGGGTTCGAGGCCGGTCGTGGAGAGGTCGAGCGGGAGCGGGGAGCTTCCGTTCACAGTGTTGTCGAAGAAATAGACGATGAAGCCCAGCCCGTCTCCGAAGGGCGTGCTCACGTCGGTCGGCTCGGTCCAGGCGCCGGTGCTCGGATAGAAGAGCGCGTTGGCGTCGGCGGTGGGACTCGGGCCGCCGGTGATGCCCTGAATGGCCGTGTCATCGGCGATGTCGTTGAGCACGAATCCGGTCTTCGGGGCGGAGAGCATGCGCCAGCCCGCATCGCCGGAGATGGTCACACTCCGCACGAGCGGCGTGTCGTTGCGGAAGAACTGCACCTTTCCCTGATCACTCTCTCCGATGAATGCCTCTGCATCGCCGTCGCCGTCGATGTCTACGAATGTGGGCGTACGGTCGAAAAGCGAGGCCGACTCGGCCACATCGAGCGGGTTATCGGTCCCCGTGCGCTGGAGGAACGCCGGGTTGGCGTTGTCCCCCGTATTCTCGAAATAGAAGATGGACGAGGTGTTGGTGGAGAAGCTGAAGAACTCACCGATGAAGGCATCGAAGTCTCCATCCTCATCACAATCGACGAAGGCGGGTGAGAGGCGCTCCCCGAGGTTGAAGGCTGCGTCGAGGGGGTTGGCCGTGCCGGTCCGCTCGAGGAAGGCGGGGGTGGTCACCGAACCCGTGTTTTCAAAGAAACCCACCCTGCCGCCGTAAAAACCATTGTTGCCGTTCCCGATGAAAGCATCGAAGTCGCCGTCGTTGTCGATATCGACGAAGGTCGGCATGGCATAGTTATCGACCGTCACACGGAGCGGGTTGTCGGTGCCCAGGATTTCGACAAAAGCGGGACTCGTCGCCGAACCCGTATTCTCGAAGTACCGAACCCGACCGTCACCCGCACCGACGAAGGCGTCCATGTCGCCGTCGTTGTCAATGTCGACGAACGCCGGAGCGGCGCGTCCGTCGTTGGCTGACACGTCCACCAGATCGAGCGGGTTTGCCGTACCCGTGCGCTCGACGAACGACGGCGTGGCGCTCGTGCCCGTGTTTTCGAAGTAGGCGACGTCGCCATAGCCGCCGAGGAGCGAATTGCCCGTCCCGACGAACAGGTCGGAGTCGCCGTCGTTGTCGATGTCGACGAACGCCGGCGCACTCCGGCCGAGCACGTCGACGACGTCCACCGGATTGCCGGCACCGGTCACTTCGGTAAATACGGCGTTCGCTCCCCCGCGCATGGGAAACGTCCAGCCCGGCTCCGGCGCGTGCGACGCCCAGGGCGCCGGCTGCCGGTACCACGGCTCCGCGCGCTCGATCGCGTCATCCCGAGGCACGCTCCTGTCTGCATCGTCGGCAGACGCGAGGCCGGCCTCATTAACCATTCCCAGACACAAGCCACTCAGGAGAATCGTGCGTCCGGCTTGTTTGAAATCTTTGAATACTATCTTTTTCCGCTCACGTGGGGCCACAGCCTGCCTCCTTCGCAATAGTTCATTGGGGGTTTCAATCACTCAGCGCCTTAGTATCGCTCAAATCAGACCAAAAAATAAAGTCTGCCGAGCAAGAAGACGGACTTTATTTGACCACAACGGATCCACGGCACATCGCTCACGCACGCACTTCTCCGATCCGAAAGGTCTTTTCGCCCATCGCATGAAGAATATTCTCTGCCCTTTCGAGGCGCTCGGGCGGCACGAGGGCAATGAGCCCGATGCCGAGGTTGAAGGTCCGGCGCATATCTTCTTCGGGAACGTCGCCGAGCCTCTGGATCAGACGGAAGATCGGCGGCCGTTCCCAGGCGTCATAGTCCACCTCGAAGCCCAGGGCCTCGGGGATGACGCGCGCCGTGTTGCCGGGAATGCCGCCGCCCGTGACGTGAACGAACCCGTGGACGCAGTCGGCAGCGGCGAGCGCCTGAACCGGCTTGAGGTAGGACCGGTGCACCCGCAAGAGCGCCTCCCCGATCGTTTCACCGCCAAGCGCTTCGGGCGCGTCGTCGACGTCGTAGTGCGCAAAGAGCACCTTTCGGGCAAGGGAATAACCGTTCGTGTGCAACCCGGTCGAGGGGAGCCCGAGGAGCACGTCGCCCGGTCGAATGCGGCTTCCGTCGATGATCCGACTCTTCTCGACGACGCCCACGATCGTCCCGGCGAGGTCATATTCTCCCTCGGCGTACAGGTCGGGCATCTCCGCCGTTTCGCCCCCGATCAGCGCACATCCGTTTTCCCGACAGGCTTTCGCGAAGCCGGAGACGACCTGTTCCGCCACGTCCGGGACGAGCGTTCCGGTTGAGTAATAATCCAGAAAATAGAGCGGCTTTGCCCCGCACACCGCAATGTCGTTCACGCAATGGTTCACGAGGTCCTGCCCCACGGTGTCGTGCCGCCCCACACGAAACGCAACCTTCAGCTTCGTGCCCACCCCATCGACCGAAGAGACGAGCACGGGGCGTTCATAGCCTTCGAGGTCGAGTTCGAAGAAAGCTCCGAACGCGCCGATATCGGTCAGCACCCCCGGCGTGAACGTCTGCCGGACGAGCGGCTTGATGCGGCGAACGGTTTCCTCGCCGGCATCGATGTCGACGCCGGCCTCGCGGTAGGTGGTCATGGCTCGGGGGATAAAAAAGAAGGACGTGGAAACGGCGCGTCGGACCTCGACCGCCTTTGCCGATAAAATATGGATTTTCGGGACGGCATTTGTCCACGTTCCGTAAAGAATACCAACGAGAAGAAACCGCTTTTTCTCGGTGCGCCCTTCTTACCCGCGTTTGAAGACGGAACGGCCCAGATGTGCCTGAAGCTTGGCCTGCCAGCGTTGCCGGAGGGAAAGCCCGAGGGGCCGGGACCACAGGTCATAGTCGCGTCGCTCGATCTCGTTGAGCACCTCGAGTGCGCCGTGCCACCAGCGTTTGAGCGACCGGGCGTACCGGGGCTCGAGCTCGTCGATCAGCGGACGGCCCTGAGCAAAGGCATCGCGGGCGCGAATGACCGGCTTCCACAGCGCGCGCCTGGTCTTCGCGTCCCTCCTCCCTTCACGGAAAGCCTCGAGCCGGGCGTCTGCCTGGTGCAGATCCGAGAGCGGAAAGAAGAACCAGTCACGGGCCAGATCTTCACGAAGCGCGGCGAGACGCCCCGTCAGAAAGAACCCGAACGCCAGATCCTCGATCCACGGACGCTGCCACCGGCCCTTCGCCCCGGCCATCGCGGCAAGGAGACGGGCGTGCGACCCTGCCCAGAGGTCCGAGAATGCTCGAAGATCGGCGGCATCGGCAAACCGGACTTGCGCGCCGAAGCGGCGGGCCGCCCGCACCTGATCGGCCAGCCCGCCGAGGGGCAACCCTTCCGCCTCACACGCCCGATACGCCGCCCGCGCGACCTCCTCCGGCACGAGCGAAATCATCCGCCCCGCCTCGACCTTGTCCGCCAGCGCCTCGAAAGACGCCGCGACGTTCATAGAGGCCAGCCTGTGGGGACGAAAGAGCGCCCGGTGCCAGCCCCACAGAGCCTGCGCCGCGTCGCGCTTTGGGCCCCGCCAGGGCGTTTCGAGAAAAGGCGTCGGAAGTCCTTCTGATAAAGGGTCGGACATGAAAGGCAGAAGGCTGAATCGAAATCGTTCGCCAAAATATCGATTTCTCGGGAAAGACACGCCGCAGAGGACCAAAAGAAGGCCCGGTCTCCCACCAAAAGACCGGGCCTTCACATCACCCATCGATGTGCATAACAGGAGACGCGTTGCCGGAAGAGTGACGGCGAGAAGCCGCTGTTTAAGAAGGTCTCCGGGGAAAAAATACGGTGGGCGGGCCGGACGGCGTTCTTCACGCCTTCCTTCGCCACGGCGGGTCGGTGCGGGTGAGGAAGGCCTCGATGCCCGCCCGGCAATCCTCCGTGCCCCGGGCAAAGGCGTTCATCTGACGCGCGTACGCGAGGGCCTCGCGCAGTCCCATGCCCGGCACGTGCGCGAGCATCTGTTTGGTGAGCGCCACCGCCGAGCCGCTCGTCTCCGTGGCCATCTCGCGCGCAAGTTCTGCCACCGCGTCGTCGAGATGCCCGGGCGGAACGGCGCGGGTGATGAGCCCGATCTCAGCGGCCCGTTCGGACGTGATGAGGCGCCCGCGAAGCATCAGATCCCGCGCGGCGCTCTCGCCCAGTTTCCGCAGCGTGAACACCATGACGATCGCCGGGACGAAGCCGATCCGCACCTCGGTGAAGCCCATCTTTACGCCTTCGGCAGCGATGGAGAGATCACACACGGCCGCAAGCCCGCATCCCCCGGCAATGGCATGCCCGTGCACCTTTGCGATCACCGGCTTCGGATGCAGGTAAATGCTTTCGAAGAGCTCGGCCAGCCGGGAAGAGTCGGTCAAGTTCTCGAGCGGCGTGGCCCGTTGAAGCGCTTCGAGCGCCGCCAGGTCCGCACCCGCCGAAAAGGCCCGCCCGGCGCCCGTCAGCACCACAACACGGACGGCCTCCTCCCCCGCCGCGCGCGCGAGCGCATCGTGGAGCGCCTCGACGAGCGCATCGTTGAGCGCATTGCGCTTGTCGGGACGGTTCATGGTCACCGTCGCCACGCCATCCGCGACGTGATAGTGCACGATCGGTTCGTTTTCCATACGGCTTTCGGTTGGGTTCAGCATCCCGCAAAATAGCGATACAACGGCCAGAGTGCGCGAACGGCCTCGAGCGCGTGCAGCACGAGATCACCACGCCACCGAAGCACGTCCGACCGCGCAAAGGTGCGACGCACCCAGAGGCTCTTCGCTTTCGACATCTCTTCCGGGATCGATGGTAAAGGGGGCGTGTAGCCGAACTGTTTCCGGCCGGTTCCGATGATTGTTTTGTACTGCAATAACGGACTTAAGAGGCCGAGAAACGGCTCCGGCTCCCGGAGCATACGGCCACGGGCCGAAGAAAACATCGTCCCCATTCGCTCGCCCACGAACAGCCCCACCGTGAAACCGTCGGGGCGGATCGTATGCGCCAGCTGTACGTCCGTCAAGCGCCGCCGCCCCGGACGATAGAACGACAGCCAGAGATGATGATGACATCCGCCCGCCCCGAAATCATTCTTCAGGAGCCGGCTGAAAACGCCTCGTTCGGTCTCGAACGCAAGCCGGTTCGGAAGCACGAACGACACGACGAGATCGTCCCGGTATCGCTGAAAAGGGGTCGTCAGGTGCGCCCGGATGGCGGCTTTCTCCTTCCGGTACTGCTCGATGTGAGGGTGCGCACGGAGCCGTTCGAGCACCGCAAACGATGCCTCCGAAAAGCCCTCGAAGCCGGAATCGAGGACCTCCGGTACGCGCAGCGCTTCGAGGGGGACGAGCGCCGGGTCCAGCCGCAGGCGGTCGAGGTCAAACATGGGCGAGGAGGCGTTCCTTGAGCGCCGCCGGTGTCGGAGCCAGCGCGGCTACGTTCGTCGGACGATGCATGAGCGCGGCCAGCCGTTCGGGCGTCTCGGGAGAGAAGCCGAGGGCCCGCTCGACCGTTTCGGGAAATTTCGCGGGATGAGCCGTTGCCAGCACGACGGCGGGAGCGGCATCGCCCGTTTCCGCGCGATACCGACGCACGGCTTCGAGCCCGACGGCGGTATGGGGGTCGGCGACATACCCGGTCTCCTCATACACCCGCCGCATCGACGCCACCGTCGCCCGGTCGGCCACGCTCGTGCCCCAGATGCGCGCCTGCATCTCCTCCGGGCCGAGCAAAGCGGTGATCCGCTCAAAATTGCTCGGCGCCCCCACGTCCATCGCGTTCGAGAGCGTGCGGCGTGAGGCTTTCGGTGTTTCCGCCCGTCCGGCGAGCACGTTTGGGAAGAAATCGTTGGCGTTGTGCGCAGCCAGGAAGCGACGCACGGGCAAGCCGCTCAGCGCCGCGAGCAACCCGCCCGTTAGATTGCCCAGATTGCCACTCGGGACGGAGAAAATGACCTCCTCTCCTCTTTGCCGGCCCGCCCAGAAATAGTATAACATCTGCGGAAGGAGCCGCCCGATGTTGATCGAATTGGCCGAAGAGAGGCCCAGCGCGGCCGTCTCCGGATCGACGAAGGCGGCCTTCACCATGCGCTGGCAATCATCGAAAGTTCCGGCGACGGCGAAGCTCCTCACGCCGGGACGACGCACGATCAATTGCCGTTCTTGCGTCGGGCTGACCTGCCCTTTCGGATAAAGGAGGACGACCCGGATGTTGTCCATCCCCGCAAACCCGTCGGCGACGGCGCTGCCGGTGTCCCCGGACGTAGCCACCAGGATGGTGAGCCGCTCGTCGGACGCTTCGAGGAAATGCCCCATGAGCCGGGCCATCGTCCGCGCTCCAAAGTCCTTGAACGAGAGGGTCGGGCCGTGAAAGAGTTCGAGCACCGAAACGCCTTCCCAGCCTTTTCCCGAAAGCGGAACGAGCGGGACGGGGAACGAAAAGGCGTCGCGGGAAAGTGCGGTGAGGCGATCGGGCGGAACCTCGGCGGCAAGCCATCGCGTGAGCACTTCGGCGGCGAGGGCGGGAAAGTCGGGGGCTTCGCGCGGGATCTCGGGCGGAATCACCGGGATCGATTCCGGCACGAAAAGACCGCCGTCCGGCGCGAGCCCCGTGAGCAGCGCTTCGCGGAAAGAGACGCCGCGCGTCCCTCCTCGTGTGCTTCGATAGAGGGGTCCCTTATTCATCATGCCACCGTTTGAACGCCTTCGTTATTCACTTCCGTGGCGATCCCACGCGCTTCGATGCCGGCGCTCCGGCTCGCCGACACCATCGCGTCGCGAATGTGTTCTGCCGCCGCGCGCGTCTCGGCCAGGGCAAACATAGCGGGACCCGAGCCACTGAGGGCGCATCCGAGCGCCCCCGCTTCCATCGCCGCCGAACGCACGGCGTCATAACACGGCAAAAGCTTCGCCCGCACCGGCTCGACGAGCACGTCGGCCATGATGCAGCGCCCGACGGTCTCCCAGTCCCCGGCGTGGAAGGCATCGATCATGAACGCCAGTTCGGAAGCGTTGTGCACGGCGTTTCCGAGGGGCACGTGTTTCGGGAGAATGGCGCGCGCCTGCCGGGTGAGCACCTGCACGTTCGGCAGGATCACCGCCATCGGGAGCGCGCGTGGCAGCGATATGCGGCGGCTCCGCATCGGGTCGTCCGAAGAGACGAGGATCAGCCCGCCGAAGAGGGCCGGGAGCACGTTGTCGCCGTGGCGACTGCCCGCCGCCACCGCTTCGCCTTCGAGGACGGCATCGACGAGGGCGGCCTTGTCGAGCGGTGCGCCGAAGAGCAGGTTGGCCGCCCAGGCGCCCGCCACGGCGCTCGCCGCCGAGCTGCCGACACCCGAGCCCGGCGGGATGCCCTTACGTATCCGAAGCGCCATCCCCTCTGCCGCGCCGAGGGTGCGAAGCACGGCCTGCGCCGCCACCGCCGCCGTATTCTTCGCCGGATCGATGGGTGCGCGCCAGTCCACCGCACTCTCCCCGATCTCGATGCGGACCCCCGGTTGCGTCTCCCGCCATGCCTCCACGACGTCGCCCCAACCGGAGAGGCACAGTCCGAGTGCGTCGAAGCCCGGCCCCAGGTTCGAAAGCGTGGCCGGCCCCCACACGGTGACGGTGGCCGAGGCGGGAGAATCGTCGCGACGGAGCGGGCTGCCGGAATACACGAGCGTGAGGGATGAGCGTGACGGATGACAGCAATGCAACGCTTCAACGTTCAAACGTTCCGGCGTCCCATCATCGTTTTCAATCGAGGTCGCGTTTGCCCTGAAGGAATTCCTCCGCTACCCGCACCATCTCCGCGCTTCCGATATAAAGCGGCGTCCGTTGATGCAGTTCACGGGGCTTTTTTCGGAGAATGGGCGTCCGCCCGTCCGTGGCGACCCCGCCCGCCTGTTCGACGATAAAGGCCATCGGGTTAGCCTCGTACATTAACCGGAGCTTCCCTTCGGGGCTGCTCTCCGTGGCGGGATAGATGTAAATGCCGCCTTTGAGGAGATTCCGATGAAAGTCGGAGACGAACGAGCCGATGTACCGGGTCTTGTATGGGCGACCGGTTGCCTTGTCCTTCTGCTGCACCCACTTGATGTATTTCTTGAGACCGCGTTCGAAAGAGTTATAATTCCCTTCGTTGATGGCGTACATTTTTCCGGTCTTCGGCGTGCGAATGTTCGGATGGGACAGGAGAAATTCCCCGATAGACGGGTCGAGGGTGAAGCCGTTGACTCCGTGTCCGGTCGTATAGACGAGCATGGTCGAGGAGCCGTAGACCACGTACCCCGCGCCGATCTGATCCACGCCGGGCTGAAGGGCCGCTTCCAGCGTCGCTTCGGTAGCGCCCTCGGGCAGGCGGTAGATGCTGAAAATCGTACCCACGGAGACGTTCACCTCGATGTTCGAGGAACCGTCGAGCGGATCGAGGAGGACGATGTATTTCCCCGAGCTGTCGCCGTTCGTGCGGATCGGGATGGCTTCGGCGTGCTCCTCGGAGCCGATCAGACAACACTCGCCGCCGCGCTTGAGCGCCCGGACGAACTCCTTGTGGGCGAGGGCGTCCATCTTTTTCTGCACCTCACCCTGCACGTTGATCTCCCCCGTGTTCCCGTAGATGTCCACGAGACCGGCGCGGCGCATGTCGTGGTTGACGATCTTCGCCGCCACGGAGATGTCGCGAAGCAGCCGGGAGAAGGCCCCGGTGGAATGCGGCAACGATTCCTGACGCTCGATGATGAACTGTTCGAGGGTCTTGAACCTTCCGAGATCATTGCCGGTGGATGCCGTGTTCGTATCGATCATTCTTTCAGTCATTCATAAATCGTTTTGAGAGGGCGCACTCCGTCTCCGAAAAAGATAGGGAAAAGCCGGAACCGCTTCCAATGCCCGGACAAGCCTTCTTTCACCGAAGGCTGACCGCCGTCCGGGGCACACGGGGATGAAGCAGGAAGCGCAGGGGGACATCCACGCGTTCCCGCCAGGCGGTTTCCGAGTGAGGCGCGCCGGGAAACCGTTCCGTCATAAGATTCACGTCCCGCACGTAGCCCGCGCGGAGAAAGAGCGCGTCCACTTCGCGCTGAATATGCTCGTACGTGGCGATATGCGCCTCGACCCCGTAATCGAAGTAGACGACGTGGGTGTGCGGATCGGGGATGCGTTCCTTCAGGTAGGGCAGCATCACCTTGCCGCCGACGGTCCAGCTCGTCGACAGGCAGGCCGCGCCGCGGAAGACCTCCGGGTATTCGCACAGCGCATACAGCGTGACCAGCCCGCCCATGCTCGAACCCATCATGAACGTATACGGGCGGCGTTCGAGCGTCCGATAGCTCGCATCGATGAACGGCTTGAGTTCATATACGATAAACCGGAGATACGCGTCCGAGATCGGAGGTCCGCCGTACGTCTGTACGAAGCGTTTCCGTCGCTTTTTGCTCCCGTACCTTTCAAGAGGCTTCTGCGGCATGTATTCCTGGATGCGGCGCGGCGTGTTCCAGATGCCCACGATGATGACGCCGTCGATCTCCCCGTCGCGCATCATGCGTTCGACCGTCTCGTTCACGCCCCAGGCGACCCCGCTGAACGAGAGGCGACCGTCGAAGAGGTTTTGCCCGTCGTGCATGTAGAGCACCGGATACCGCCGGCGTGGACCCGTCTCATAGCCGGGCGGCAGCCACACGTCCACCGTCCGGGGTTCGACCCAACCGGACGCGAATTGCTCATACCGTTCGAGATGTCCTTTCACCAACTCGCCGGGGTTCGGCCTCGCGCAACTTCTTCTTTCACGACGCCCCGGCAGACCTGTTGACGTGCCTCCCCGGGGTTGCGTCGCGCAAACTACGAAAAGCCACGTCGAATCGAACCCTTCGTCCCGATGCTTTCGCGTGACGCGTACTATTCTCAATTTATTATTAACATGACCGGGAGCCTTTTGCCCGGATGCGTCTATCATGGCGTCGATTTTTTCGCGCCCGACGTTTCGCGCGTCCCATGATGGCTCGAACGTCACGTTCCTTTTTCCGCCCCCAAACCGCCCGCTCATGAACATCCTCTGCATCGCTTCCTACTTCAAGGGAACGACCTTTATGGAAGCCTGTCATCGCCTCGGCCATCGCGTCTTCCTCCTCACGGCGGAGAAACTGCGAGACGAAGCCTGGCCCCGCGACGCGCTCGAAGACCTTTTCTTCTTTCCCGGCGACGAGGACACGTGGAAGCGTGAAGATCTGATTGCCGGCGTCAGTTATCTGGCCCGCGCGATCAAGTTCGACCGCATCGTGCCCCTCGACGACTTCGACCTCGAGAAAGCCGCCTTCCTCCGCGAGCACCTTCGCGTGCCGGGCATGGGCGACACGCGCACCCGGTATTTCCGCGACAAACTCGCCATGCGCACGCAGGCGCGCGAGCACGGCATCCCCGTCCCGGAGTTCGTGCACGTGCTCAACGACGACGAAATCCGCCGATTCACCGAAACCGTCCCGCCGCCGTGGGTGCTCAAGCCCCGTTCTTCGGCTTCGGCGGCGGGCATCAAAAAAGTTCGATCCACCGAACAACTCTGGAAAGAGATCGAAAAGCTCGGCGACGAACGGTCCTTTTTCCTCCTCGAACGCTTCATCCCCGGGGACATCTACCATGTGGACTGCGTCGTCTTCGACGAGCGCGTGGTCTTCGCGCGCGCCCACCGGTACCTCGACCCACCGCTTCAGGTGGCTCATGAGGGCGGCATCTTCGCCACGGCAAACCTCCCGTACGGCGCCCCCGAAGAAGCGCCGCTGCTCGCAATGAACGAGGCGGTCATCGGCGCGATGGGTTTGCGCGCGGGGGTCTCCCACACCGAGTTCATCCGCGCCGGGGATGGAAGCCTCTTCTTCCTCGAAACGTCGGCGAGGGTGGGCGGCGCGCACATTGCGGAGATGCTCGAAGCCTCGAGCGGCGTCAACCTGTGGGCGGAGTGGGCGCGCATCGAGACGCTGCCGGAGGGCGAACCGTATACCCTCCCGGAGATCCGGCGCGACCACGCAGGCGTCATCATCTCCCTCGCCCGGCAAGAACGCCCCGACCTCTCCGCCTATGACGATCCGGAGATTGTCTGGCGCATGGACAAACCCTTTCACGCCGGACTCATCGTGTGCGCTCCGGATCATGACCGGGTGCAGGCGCTCCTTCGGTCGTACATCGAGCGCTTCCACCGGGATTTCTTCGCCACGGCTCCGGCGCTCGACAAGCCGAACTCCTGACCGGCAGACCCTCGAGGACAAGAAAGCGTTCCGGCATGGAAACCTGAACAAATAGGATCGTAAAAATCTGACATCGAAAGTCGCAACCTCACGGTATTATGATATTTCCTCGTGACGGAGCGATCCGTTCCTTCCAACCAATCGAGCGCCGGCTTCCCGTCCATAGTCTACCCGTTCGTTCCGGGACTGCCGAAGCCGGTGTGCCCTGCTTCCACTCACTGGGTCATAACGATGCGTGTACTCCCGGGACTCCTCCTCTTCGTTCTTCTGTTGATCCCCGCCCGTGATCTCCGAGCGCAGGACGACAGAGTTGGCTATTTAAAAGTGGATCACACGGTCTTCTCCGAACCAAACGGGGTGGCGATCAAAAAGCTTCCGCGCGGCACGAAGGTCAAAGCCATACCCGTTCCCGCACCCTCTCACTGGTTCCTCATCTATACGGTCGTGGGCGATGGGGAACAACGTATGGGATATACGATGGACCCATGGCTCATGGAGACGCTTCCGCCCGGAACGAAGGAAGCCACCGACCTGACCGCCGGGCGCGCGCAACCTCCTCCGGCCTCGGTCCGGTCGCTCGAAGCCGGGCAGACGCGGTATCTCCATTCGTTCAGCAACGTCCGCGCCGCCCCTTCGATCTCGAGCCGGGTGGTGGCCCAACTCCCTCCCGGCAGCGTCGTCGAGATCGTTGAAACGGATGGGAAGTGGGCGCTCGTCCTCCCCGCTCATGCTCATGACGAAGGTTCGCACGAGGCGCTCGCCCCTCTCGGCTACGTCTCCCGCGCCCTGCTCAAGTCCGAGCCCCCGGCCAGGGAGCAGGAGACGCTCGTCTATGTGACGCGGTCCGGGAAAAAGTACCACCTCAAGGACTGCCGCTACGTGCGCAACGGGAAGTTCACCCTCACCCTCGAAGAGGCGCTCGCGAAGGGCTACGAAGCCTGCAAAGTATGCCGTCCGCCCAAACAGTGATGCGCAGCCGGCGCGCTCGGGCCAGGGTCAATCCGCCAGTTCGGGATAGGCGGTCTTGAGCTCAGCCATCACGCCCCGTGTGTGGGAAGCAGCCACGTCCGGGGCGTCAAGGTCGGCGGCAAGACGGCGGAGGGCGTCCGGAGTGTCCACGTCGTACCACATCGGAAGCACCGTCGTGGCCGCGCGCGTCGCCGAGCAACGTTCGAGCGTCTGCCGAAAGACGTCGCCGTGGCTGTACGTCATTCCTTTGAAGACACTCGTGTACGGCTCGTTCATACCCAGCAGGTAATAACCGCCGTCGTCGCTGGGACCAAGGCAGAGCGCCTGCGGTCCGGCGAGCGCGGCGAAGGCCTGCTCGATGAACGCCGTCGGGAGCGTGGGATGATCCGTTCCAATGATCACGACGCGCTCATACCCTGCCGCGAACGTCTCGATGAACGCCGCCGCCATCCGCTCGCCAAGCCCGGCCCCACGCTGCCAGTGCACGCTCACATCCGGTGGCACGAGGCCGTCCGGGATCGGCTCGGCGGGAGGGCCGAGATAGAGCCGCACGTCGACGCCGAGCCTGCCGTACTGCGCAAGCGCATCCCTGAGGAACGCCGTGTAGAGCCGGCATGCATCCGCCTCGGTGAGCACGGTCGTCAGCCGGGTCTTCACCCGTCCGGGGTGCGGAATCTTCGCAAAAACGATCAGCGCCTGCGTGCGTGCGTCCGGGTCCATTGCTTCGGGTGTCATTAAAAATGCGCGTGAGCGCCTCAAAGCGCCCCGACCATTCGGTGAACAATAGCCGCCAGCGTCTCCACCGTACGGTCGATCTCGGCTTCGGTATTGTCTTTCCCGAGCGAGAAACGGAGGGCGGCGGCAGCCGTCTCGGGCGGGCGACCGAGGGCCAGGAGCACATGGCTCGGCGCGACGGCGCCGCTCGTGCAGGCAGACCCGGAAGAAGCACAGATCCCTTCCATGTCGAGATTGAGAAGGAGCATCTCTCCGTCGACGGGCCGGTCCTCACGCGGAGGAAAAGCGATGTTGAGGATGTGCGGGGCGGAAGCTGCGTCCTCGAGAGGGGTGTTGCAGACGAAGCGATCTCCGAGCGCTTCACGCAGGAGGCGATGCAGCCGACGGCGCAGGTCGGCGACATGCGCGAGACGAGCGTCCGCCTCGGCGAGGGCGAGGTCGAGCGCTTCGGCCATGCCCACGATGGCGGCCACGTTCTCCGTCCCGGCGCGGCGGCGGCGTTCCTGAGCCCCTCCTTCGATGAGGGCACGGAAGTCGGAGCCCCCCCGCACGTAGAGCGCGCCGACACCTTTCGGACCGTAAAACTTGTGCGCCGAGAGCGAGAGCGCATCCACGCCGAGTTCGTCGACGGAGAGGCGGAAGAGCCCGGCGGTCTGCACGGCGTCGGTGTGGAAGGCCACTCCTTTTTCCCGGCAGACCTCGGCCACGGCCCGGACGTCCGTGAGCGTGCCGACCTCGTTGTTCGCGTGCATGAGCGAGACGAGCCGCGTCTCGTCGGTGATGGCATCGGCCACCCGTTCCGGCGTCACGGCCCCGCTCGCCTCCGGCGTGAGCGTCACGACCGGGACGCCTTCGGCCGCGAGCCGCTCGGCGGCGCGAAGCACGGCTTCGTGCTCGGTCCTCGACGTGACGACCCCGCATCGCTCGCCCCGGTGCAACCCACGAAGCGCCGCATTGTCGGCCTCCGTGCCGCCGCTCGTGAAGATGATTTCGCCCGGCTCGGCCCCGAGCGCCCCCGCGATGCGCTCGCGACTCTCCTCCACGGCGAAGCGCGCTTTCCGTCCGAGAGCGTGCACCGAAGAAGCGTTCCCGAAATGCTCACGTAGAAACGGAAGCATCGCTTCGAACACGCGCGGGTCGAGCGGCGTGGTGGCGGCATGATCGAGATAGACGCGTCGCATCCTGTTTTCGAATTATGAACAAAACGTGCGCTCCGGAAACGCCGGAACCTCCTTCCTGATTCCAGGATTCGTATTATTGCGCGGTTTTTTTACCTGGCGCGTCACCCCCGCCTCCTCCCCCCTTCAACCTCGCGTCTCACCTCCGAACGGCCCGTATCGGAGTCTTTTGTGCACGGCGACGGCTGCCCGGCAGACCCGTCTCCCCTTTCCCACACGGCACCATGGACAAACTCGTCATCGAAGGCGGGCATACGCTTCGCGGGACGCTTCCCATCAGCGGCTCGAAAAACACCGCGCTGGCGCTCATGGCCGCCGGGCTTCTCGGCGACGGCCCGACGACCCTTGAAAATATCCCGAACCTCCGGGACATCAATACGTTTGCCCGCGTCATCGGAGTCACCGGCGCCGAAGTTGCCTTCGATCCGGTGGAACACGTGCTCACGCTCGATCCGACGACGCTCGAGTACCCCGAAGCGCCCTACGAGCTCGTCAAGCGCATGCGCGCTTCTTTCTACATGCTCGGCGCGTTGCTCGGTCGCGTGGGCGAGGCGCGTGTCTCTCTCCCCGGGGGATGCGCCTGGGGGCCGCGCCCCGTGGACCTTCATCTCCGGGGGATGGAGGCGTTCGGGGCCTCCGTCGCGCTCGATCAGGGCTACGTGGTGGCCCGCGCGCCCGGCGGGCGGCTCCCCGGCGGCGTCTTCCGCCTCGAACCCTCGAGCGTCGGCGCGACGATCAACCTCGTGCTCGCCACCGTGACCGCGCGCGGCGGCTCGCGCATCGAGAACGCCGCCATCGAACCGGACGTCGTCGTTTTCTGCGACGCGCTCCGGGCCATGGGCGCCCACATCGACGGCGTGGGCACGCGCACGCTCGAGATCGAAGGCGTCTCGTCGCTCCGTCCCGTCACCTTCCGCAACGCTTCGGATCGGATCGAGCTCGGCACCTTCATGATCGCCGCGGCGCTCGCGGGCGCCCCCGGCGAGACGGTCCGCCTCTCGCACGCCGACCCCGATCACCTCGGCGAGGCCTTCACGGAGGCCTTCATTCGCACCGGCGCGGGCTTCCAACCCGGCCCGGACTTCGTCGACGTCGTCGCGCCCGAAGAGATCCGTCCGGTGTCCATCGAGACGGCCGTGTACCCCGGCTTCCCGACCGACCTCCAGGCACAGTGGACCGTCCTCATGACACAGGCATCCGGCAATTCGAAGATCATCGACAACGTCTACTTCGACCGCTTCAAGCACATCCCCGAACTCCGCCGCATGGGCGTCAACGCCATCGTCATCGGGAACGAAGTGGTCATCGAGGGGAAGATTCCCATCCAGGGCGCACAGGTGATGAGCACCGACCTCAGGGCCAGTGTCTCGCTCGTGCTCGCGGGCCTCGTGGCCGAAGGCGAGACGCACGTGCTCCGCGTCTACCACCTCGACCGGGGGTATGAGAACCTGGAAAACAAGCTCGCCGCCGCCGGCATCCCCATCCGCCGCGAGCGGTACGACGAGTTCGCCGACCCCGTGCTCGAACACCCGCACGACGCCTGAGCGACTCGCTCGCCACCGTGATTGTTATGGCTGAACCATCCGAACTCGCCGCCTATCTCGAGACGCTCGTTCGTCAATTCGAACATCCGGATTTTATCCTCACCGACCCCATCTCGATTCCACACGGCTTCGATGATCCGGCCGACCGGGAAATTATCGGGCTCTTCGCCGCGCTCCTCGCCTGGGGGCAGCGCAAGACCCTGCTTCGGAAGATGGAGGATTTGTGCGAGCGGATGGACTACCGTCCCCACCGGTTCGTCCGGGATTTCGACGAGGTGCGGGACGCCTGGAAACTCGAAGGCTTCAAGCACCGCACGTTCCAGCCCATCGATGCGCTCTGGCTGACGAAGAGCCTGCAAGCCGTCCTCCGCCGCTACGGCTCGCTCGAAAACCTGTTCGCGCGCCACCTTCCACCCGAGGCTTTGGACGTAGGTCCAGCGCTTCAGGGCTTCAGCGAGAGCGTGCTGCAGGCGCTCCCCGGCGCCCCGTCCCGGCTCCGGAAACACCTCGCCCGCCCGAGCACCGGAAGCGCCTGCAAGCGGCTGAACATGTATCTGCGGTGGATGGTTCGCAGCGGCCCCGTCGATCTCGGCCTCTGGCCCCGGATCCGTCCGGATCAACTCCTGCTCCCCCTCGACGTGCACTCGGGGCGTCAGGCGCGCGCGCTCGGGCTGCTGACCCGCAACTCCGACGACTGGCGGGCCGTTCTCGAACTGACCGCAGCATGCCGCTCTTTTTCCCCGCACGATCCTGCGCGCTACGACTTCGCGCTCTTTGGCCCCGGCGCCTTCGGCGTCCCCCTCGACCCTCGCTTCATCGTCCGTCCGGAAGCCCTCGATAGAGGTCGTTGACCCGTTTCCGCCAGAGTAAAAGCTCCATCTCGACGGCTTCGAGCCGTTTCCCGGGGTACTGCCCGGCGAGATTGCGGCGTTCATACGGATCCTTCGCCACGTCGTAGACTTCCATGGGCCGACGCCGATAGTGATAGATGAACTTTTTCGTGCCCTCTCGAAGGGCCATCGACTGGTTCTCGATCCATCCGGAATGATACAGTTTGCGGTTCGCCGGAACGGGTGAGAAGAGCGATTGGCCGGGCAGGCGCCCCTCTTCGAGCGTGAAGCCGAGCGCTTCCGCCACGGTCGGGAGGATGTCCGTTTGCTGGCGCGGTCCGGTGATGCGCCCGCTCCGGGGAAAGAGCGTGGGACTGAAGATCAGCGCCGGGACCCGCAGCCCTTCGTCCCAGATCACCGCGCTGTGGAACCGCCGCCCGTGCTCGGCAAATGCTTCCCCGTGATCCCCCAGGAGGATGAAAATCGTCTCCTCGATCAGCCCGCGCGCCTCGAAAGCCTCGAA
The DNA here is from genome assembly GCF_056451265.1 of Rhodocaloribacter sp. Taxonomy (NCBI): domain Bacteria; kingdom Pseudomonadati; phylum Rhodothermota; class Rhodothermia; order Rhodothermales; family Rhodothermaceae; genus Rhodocaloribacter; species Rhodocaloribacter sp. The sequence goes on from NZ_JBWOPL010000053.1 coordinate 56,698, forward strand.
CAGATCGGCAAGAAAAGCATCCGTATAGGCGACCGTGTTGAGGTATGCGTTGAGATCCGGATCGTCTTTCGTGAAGGTGCGCCGTTCGAAGGAGATGGGCGTTTGATAGGGATGATGCGAAGTCAGGGTCAGATAGGTCAGGAGGAAGGGCTTCCCGGCGGCCCGCTGCCGGTCCACCCATGCGAGGCTCGGCTCCATCATGATGCGATCCTCGGAGCCGAAATAGTTCACCCGGAAAAACCCCTCATCGGAATAATCGCCGTCGCCAAACGTCTCCTCGAACCCCATCGCATCGAGCAAGGCCTCCTTCCGCTCGAAGTCGAGGCGGGCGGGGGTGAAGAAGGCCGAGGCATATCCGAGAGGCTCGAGGAGCTGCGGGAGGCAGGCTCCCGGCACACGCGCCTGCTCCCCCTGGTTGATCTCAGGATAGATCCCGCACAGAATCGGGGTCAGGGCCTTGTTCGTATGCGGCACCACGGCATACATATGCTCGACGAGGAGGGACCGACGGGCCAATGAGTCGAGGAAAGGCGTGGCGTCGAGGGCCGGGTCGTACGGCGTCACCGAGCGTGCCCGCGTGGATTCGAGGATGAGGAGAACGACGTTCATGCGCCGCGCATCCGTGCCAGGGACCAGGCGCAGCCGCCCCGTGTCGAAGATCGGCGCATCCGCCTCTGCCGGACGCGCCATCACGCCCGATTCCCACGGCGGCTCGCTAAAAAAACCACTCACCAGCTGCCCGAAGGTGCTTCCTTTGATCGGGTCCACGTCGGACGGCGTGTCGAAGTGCGGCAATACGAGCAGGAGCAACGCCGGGAACGCCACAGCCCCCACGCCCCGACGCCTCCGTTCCCCACGCCGCGACGACAGGTGTTCTACCAGCACGGGGGCCGCTACGGCCAGAAAGGGGAAAATCAGAAACGCCAGCTTCGGACCGCTCAGCTCATACGACATCGCAAACGAAAGATCCGACAGATTCGAGAAGGAATATTTTAAGAGATACGCATCGGCGAGAGAACCCGTCATCACGAAGTACCCGAAGTCCATGCTCGCCAGGACCATAAGCACCAGTGTTATGATATGAAGCAGACCAATGCTCCACGAGCGCACCCTGCCCCGGCTGTTGTGGATCACCAGGAGCGAGACCGTGGCCAGAATAAAGATGAGGAGCAAGTCGCCACGAACAACCTCGAAGAATGCTCCGGAGAGCCACTTCATATGGAACGAGAGGGCGAAGCGGAGAAGGCCGGCAGCTCCGGCGAAAAAGAGTAGAAACAGCGGCACGAAGGCCGTGGTCAGCGACGGCCACCGCATCAGCAGGAAGGCGGCCAGGCAGAAGGCAAGCCCGCCGAGCAGCAGGGGCAACGGCGCATGTTCGATGAAAAGCGACGTGACGAGCTTATCCTGCGCGACCGCCTGTCCCCCGTCACGCTGAAGCACGGCGTACTTGATGAGCTTGAAGAGCACGACCTGGAGCGCCAGCGGCGTCAGGAGCCAGAGCACCCGCCGCCAGACCGCCCGGGTGACGCGCAGCCCGTCCACGAGGCGTCCGTCGATCCAGAAGCCCCACTGACTAAACCCCGAACCGCTCCCGCTCTCGTCCATGAAAGGCGGCCTCCTCCCACCTTCTCGCGTGTGTCCCTGTCGTGGACCGGGAGCCGCTCGCTCCCTCACTGAGCATACGTCGGCTTCGAATGAGGAAACTTAATACCACGGGAGAACAATTCGACAGAAACATACCAAGCGCGGGAATCCGTCCGCGTTCCTCCCTGCAGGTCGGAGCAATCATGCAACATGCGGGAGGCTGCGCCACGCTGCCGACGGCGTCCTCCGGTCTCGGAACGAGAGCAGGCCGACGATCATGCGCTTCCTGGAGGGTTTCGGTCAGGAACGTTCCTCAGCCGCCATCACCGGCAGGACCTCGCTGCCCACCGCATAATATGCGCGGTTATAGTAAAGAACGGGCTTACCCGGAGCGCCCAGGTCCACGGCTTCCACCCTCCCGACGAGAATCGAGTGATCCCCGGCCTCGTAGACGGCATACGGGCGGCAATAGAGTACCGCGAGGACGTCGTTTAGAATGGGGAGCCCGTCCTCGGGCGCCGGCGTGAAGGCAACGGAAGCAAACTGCTCATCGCCCGTGAGATCGGCGCGAGCGAAGCGTTCGGAGAGATGCGCCTGTTCCTCGCGAAGGACGTGCACCACGTACCGGTCGGCCTCGGTGATGATCGCGTGCATCCGGGCCTCTCGGTGCACGTTGAACGTGATCAGCGGTGGATCGAGCGAGACGCTTACGAAAGAGCCGATGGTGATGCCCCGGGCCTCCCCTCCGCTCTGCGCCGTCACTACGGTCACGGGTGCAGGAACCCGCCGCATCACGTTTCGCAATACTTCACCGTCCACGTTGGTCTGCATAAATACGCCCCTCTTCATAACATAGACGGCACGTCTCTCCAGAGAGGGCGTGCCGTATGGCGGTTGAGCGAAAAGTCGCCCGTTCGTCAACTGAATACGTCCTTGAATTTACTGAAAAACGAGCGCTTTTCTTGCTCGAGGGAGGGCTTGGGCTCGAAGGACGGGGACGTCCGGAGTTCCTCCATGATCTCCTTCTCTTCCTTCGTAAGTGCATCGGCGGCGGGCGTCCACACGTGGAGGCGCACCAACTGGTCGCCGCCGGTACCGCCGTGCAACTCGGGCAGCCCGCGGCCCCGCATGCGCAAGACCTTTCCGGACTGTACGCCGGGGTCGACCTGAAGCCGCGCGCGCCCCTTCAACGTCGGCACTTCGACTTCTGTGCCGAGGATGGCCTCCGGGATCGAGAGGTACAGGTCGTGATAAAGGTCGAGGCCTTCACGTTTGAAGTGCTCGTGCGGCACCTCTTCGATCTCCACGCGCAGATCGCCTGCAAGCCCGCCGCGCAGGCCGGCATTGCCCGCGCCACGGAGCGTCACCGAATGCCCTTCGAGCACCCCCGGCGGCACGTTGATCTGAATCGTCTCCTCTCCCTTGATGCGTCCCTCGCCGCCGCAGGCCTTGCACCGGTCGCGGATGATTTGCCCCTCCCCACGGCACGAGGGACACGGCTGCACATTGACGAACTGCCCGAAGACCGAGCGGGTCACGTGCCGGATCTCCCCGGCGCCGTGGCACGTCGCGCACGTAGTGTAGCCCTCAGCCCCATTCTCGGCCCCCGAGCCGGAACAGACCTCACAGACTACGTACTTTTTAACCTTGATCTTCTTTTCCGTCCCCTCGGCAATCTCTTCGTACGTCAGGGGCAACTTGATGCGAAGGTCGCTCCCCGGACGTCCCCGGCGATGGGCGCCGCCACGGGTGCGACGACCGCCGAAGACTTCGTCGAAGATGCTTCCACCGCTGAAGATGTCGTTGAAGGCGCTGAAGATGTCGTTGATGTCGTGAAAACCGGCGCCGCCGCCACCGTTCGCGCCCAGGCCGGCATGGCCGAAGCGATCGTATCGCTGACGCTTGTCCGGGTTTGAGAGCACCTCATAGGCTTCGGCAGCCTCTTTGAATTTGGCCTCGGCCTCATCGTCGTCCGGGTTGCGGTCCGGATGATACCGGAGCGCAAGTTTTCGGTAGGCGCGCTTGATCTCCTCGACCGTGGCCGTCCGTTCGACACCGAGTATTTCGTAATAATCCCGCATGGTAGTCTGCATATTCGAAAGATGGTCCGGGTGATCCGTTCTCGGCGCCCTCAGGCGGAGACGATCACCTTGGCGTGGCGAAGCATGCGATCTCCCATGCGGTAGCCTTTCTGGAGCTCCTGAAGCACGATGCCCGGCGGCGTTCCCTCCGGCGCAGGCTGCTGCATGACGGCTTCGTGCTGCTCCTCGTCGAAGGGCTGCCCGACCGCCTCTATGGGCTCCACGCCATGCTTCGCCAGCGCATCCTGGAACTTCTGGTAGACCAGTTCGACGCCTTTCTTGAGTGAAGCGTATGCTTCCCTGCGGTCCTCACCATGCTCCGCCTGTTCGGCGGCTCGCACAGAGCGCTCCAGATCGTCGAGCACGTCGAGCATGTCTCGAATGACCATGGCTTTGCCCATGTCGATGAGAATGCCCTTCTCCACTTCGGTGCGTCTCCGATAATTCTGGAACTCCGCCGTACGGCGCAGCAACTGCTCTTTCGTGTTTTCCAGTTCAGATCGCGCGCGTTCCAGTTCCGTGGTCACAGATTCTGCGGCTGCTTCCGTCATGCCCTCTTCATTTTTTTTGGCAGGTTCGCGGTCAGCAGAAGCCGCCTCGGGATCTACCGTGGTCTGGTTGTTTTCCGGTGTCATGTCTATGTTCGTAGTCTTGGTCGTGTTGGCAAAAAATCCTTTCGTTGGAGCCTTGCGCACACTAGGAGGCGGAAGAGAGCCGGCTCATGTGCCGCGCCACCTCTTCGACGAGTGCGACGACCCGCGCATAATCCATACGCGTCGGACCGATGACGCCGATCGTCCCCACCGTATCGCCGAATTTGTATCGGGCTTTCACGATGGAGTATCGTTCGACCGTATCCACTCCCACGTGCTCACACTTGTTCTCTTTCCCGATCCGAACACTGGCGCGCCCCACCTCCACATCGCCGTCCTGTTCCGGCTCTTCGAGGAGATAGAGCATCGTCTCGTCGTCTTCGATCAGTTCGATCAGGCTTTTGAGTTCGCCCGGTTCCTGAAACTCCGGTAATTCGATGATGTTGGGTGTGCCGCGATAAGCGACCTTCCGCTCCTCGGACACCTCGCTAAAGAGCGTCGAGGATTCGTTCAGGATCAGGCGAACGATGCCCGTACGGTCGTCGCCCAGATCCTGCACGCGGGGGACACACGTCTGTCGAATCTCTTCCAGCGTCAACCCTGCGAGGCGTTCGTTCAACAACGTCACGATCCGCACGAGTTCGTGACGGCTCAAGTCGACCTCGGACTCCATGTGGAAGATCAGCGTGCGGATAAGCCCGCCCCGCACACTCAGCACGAACATCACCCGCGAGCTCGAGAGGGGGACGACTTCGAGGCGATCGAGCACGCCGGTGGACAGACGCGGGCTCAGTACGACGCCGAGCAGATGCGTCAGTTCACCGAGCAGATCGGAACTGATCCGGAGCAGGTCGTCGGCCTCCCGGCGCACCGGCAGCAATTTCTTTCTCAGCGTATCGCGGATGTCCTCCGTCACCTGCACCGACTCCATCAGTTCATTGACGAACGTGCGATAGCCCAGGTCCGTCGGGACGCGCCCGGCAGAGGTATACGGGTGATCGAGATAGCCCTGCTCTTCGAGGTCGCTCATCGTATTGCGGATCGAAGCCGGACTCAGGCCGAGCGGATAGCGGCGCGACAAAAAGCGCGACCCCACCGGTCCGGCCGTGTGCACGAAGCTCTTTACCACGAGCCGGAGGATCTCCCGCTCGCGCTCGTTCAGTCGCCGCGATGCCTCATATGTATGCTTGCTCGTATGCACGTGCGCTCGTTAAGCAAAAGCCTTGCCGACTCCATGATTCCCGCCCGGGGTACGGCAATCCGGGAGAAAAAACGGTGAGCCTATGTCATCCTGACAGGCCCTTCACGGGCTGCTCCCGGCCCGGTCGCCGTTTCCCCTGTCCTCCAACCCGGCTTTGCTCCCGGGAGTTTCCTCGGAGCTCTCGCACATCGACCTATCCTTCCGGGATTTATCTCCAAAAAGAGAAGCGCGGCTTCCTTTGCAGAAAACCGCGCTTGCTTTTAACCCCGGGGACTCGCGGGAGGACCGATGGAAAGAACCCCGTCAGTTCACGCGCTCGATCTCCATCTCACGTTTGAGCCGGATTTGCGCGCCACTCTCCACGCGGAACGACCGATCCTCGGTGCGCTTGCGGGGCGAGCGCGCTACCGCCGCTCCCGAAGCACCTTCCGCCCGAAAGGAGATCCCCGCTCCGCCGACGACGGTGACGCCGTCGTAATCGTCTCCGTAAGCGGCGTCGCCGTAGTACTCGTTTTCCCGATCATAGACGCTCACGGCGTCCGTTCCATAGTCGTACAGCCAGGCACGGTCCTCGGGCAAAAGGCTGATCGGCACGTAGCCGTCGAAAGCGTTCGGCGCAAAGAGGCGGCTGTAAGCGACAGAGTAGACACGCTCGCTTCGGAAATCGAGCCGCCCGGCCTCGAACCCGTCCCTCCGGCTATAGGCATCGAGGACGTACCCTTCACGATGGTTCGTAGCGATCATCTCAAAACCGGCCCCGGCGTCGCCGACGATGAACACGTCGCGGTCGAAGTCGACAGCCCCCGAGCGGTAGACCGTGGCACGGATGTGTCCGAGCGCGTACGGGATATGATGCACCGAGCCGAGAAGACGCCCGTTCTCATACACTTCCACTGCCTCGATTTCGATATCGATCTCGGCATAATCACGGGTCGCATACCGCACCGAGTGACGATAGTACGTCTGTACGTCGATCCGGGAGGTGCGATGCTTCCGACCCCAGCCCACCTCCACGTACACTACCTGACGATAGCGGTACCGGGGTCGCCAGTGCCGATGATACCGATATTCCCACGGCCAGTGGAAATCCACGTAGAGGTTCGGACGTATCACCACGTTGGGCCGGTGCTTGTGCTTCGGTCGATAGACCGGGCGCGATCCAGGCGGTGCGACGCGGGAACGCTCCACGCGCCGGTCCTTGACGAGCACGCTCCTCCGTCCATGCTCGACGACTTCCGTCGAACGCCGACCCGGGCTCTCCTGCCGACGGCGCTCGGTGCGGCTCCGTCCCTCATGCGCCTGTTCCCGCGTCTGCTCCGGAACGCGCCGGCCGGACCTACCGGTTTCGCTCGGTCGTTCCCGGCGTTCCGGACGATCTGAGACCCGGGACCGGTCCCTGCCGGAACGCTGCCTGACACCACGCTCGGCCCGTCCCTCCGGGCGTTGCGCCGTCGTCACCTCACGGTCGATCTTCTTGCGTTCCACCCGGCTCTTTGCGCTCGAGGCGCCGCGCCCCCCGCGACCGGACTGAGCGAGCGCCCCCGGCGCGGAGATGCTCAAAACAAGGAGCGCCACAAACAGCGTCGTCCCGGTGCGCGTGAGTCTTCGTACGTAAGTTTTCATCGTCTCCTCCGTCTGATCGTGAGCGTTCGATATGGGTCCCCTCAGACGCCGGTCGGTTTCCCATACAAGGACGTGCCACGAATCGGAGCAGGGTACGCAATCCTCATTTTCCCGTCCGGAAATGCACTTTTCCCGCCGCGACGGCCTTCTTCGGCAGAAACGAACGTCCACTATGATATACATTCCTGGACGCTCGACGGACGTACGAACCCCGCTGCTCCGAAGGGCTTACCGGGCGACGCCCCACACCATAACGCCGCCGATGTGCGCCGTCCAGGCGATGAGGACTGCGCTGATCACCGCGAGGAGCCCGAGCCCGAACCGGATAAGCACCGGGTCGGGCTGGGGGCGGGTGATGGGACGGTAACGCTCCCACACCGTAAGCGCGACGATTCCCGCAAGGGTCAGACCGGTAAAAAGGAGCGTGTATAGCCCCATGTCCTCGTGAAGATGGACCAGTTCTTCGACGATGGGCGTGCCCTCCACCTGCTCTTCCATGGCTTCCCCGGTGAAATAGGCGAAGAGCGCGCCCGCCATCCCGGCGGCATACAACAGGAGGGCGCAACTGCGCCAGAAATGCGCCCCCCGAATCGTCCACACCACCATGCACGCCGCCCCGGTCAGGATAAGCGCCACGGGGAAATGGACGGCAATGGGGTGCCAGACGGGGATTTCGTATTGCAGAACCTTTTCCATGTCGCGTGGTGGGATATTGACTCGAATGGAGCGTAGGGCTCGTCAGGCGCCCCTTGGGACGGAGCGCATGCCCTTCTTCAGTCGCATACACCGCCCGTCTGCTCTTCTTCGCAGATTTTGCACCGAAGTTGTCGCCCGAGGTGCTCCCGGCGGCTCTCCTCCTTCACGACCCAGGGGCGCTCGATCCAGGGCGGGTTGTGCCGAACGTGCTGCTGATGCCCGCACGAGAGTTCGGCGACCCAGTCGCCCTCTTCATCCTGATGAAAGCCTACGATGGCGCGTTTCGTCACAGGTCTCTTCTCCCTCAAAAAAGAAGGGGCCGCAGCCAACGCCGCAACCCCTTCTCTCTCCGAGTATCATGCATTATTTGAGCAGTGTCACCGTTCGCTCGGCGGTGAACGTGGCGCCTTTCACCTGAAGCACGTAGACCCCGCTGGCGAGGTTCGAGCCGTCGATGGTGAAGGTCTGTTGCGTATCGGCTTCGAGCCTACCCTGGTGCACGAGTGAAACGAGGCGCCCCTGCACGTCATAAAGCCCGATGGTCACCTCCTGTGCCTGCGCAACGGCGAGCGTGAGGGACGCGCGGGGATTGAACGGGTTCGGATATACTTCCGAGAGTTGATACGTCCCGGGCGTCTCGACGGTGACCTCGACCTCGGGCGAGAACGCGAACGTGCCGTCGAAGTCGAGTTGTTTGAGACGGAACACATGCCGGCCCGGCGCAAGGCGCTCGGTGCGGAACTCGTACGAACGCGCTTCGGTCGTCGTGCCGGCTCCGTTGACGAACCCGAGCGCTTCGAAGACCTCGCCTCGTTTCATCTGAACTTCGAAGCCCGCATTGTTGCTCTCCGAACTGGTCTGCCACTTCAAGAGCGCCTCACGGCCGTCGAGGGCGACCTCGAACGCGGAGAGTTCAACGGGGAGGTTGACATCATTCGTGGCGCCGGGCGTCGGGGCCGTCGGGCGGATCTCCGGAGCGCCGTCGGGCAGGCGCTGGTTCGAGTCGGTATCCTTCGCGCCAAACTCATCCTCGTTGTATTGCATCGTCAAGCCGAGCGCCGCGAGCAGGCCCGCGTCGTCCGAGTCATTGGTGTCATAGGCGATGGCGTCGAGGAGGTTCGTCGTGGTGGGCGCGGTGCCGCTTGGGAAATCCGTCGCATTGCCCACGTAGAGGGCCACCGCATCGGCTCCGTTCTGGATCAGGTTCGTGGTCCCGGCCCCCTCTTCGAGGTCGCAGTTGGCCACGTTGAGCGCGTCGCCGCAGTACACGAAGAAACCGTTGGCGTCGGTCGTCTGCCCGTCGAGGTCGACGGCGTTGTACGAAAGGTCCGTCGCGCCGTTGAAGAAGACGAGCACGAGGCCGTCGAGCATTGTGTTGCCCGCACCGCCGTCGTACAGTTCGACGAATTCGGCGTTGTCGGTGCCCGTCTGATCGGCGTCGACCTCGTTGATCATCACGGCAGAGGTGAGCGCCGTCACGTTGTCCATCCCCAGCGTGGCGGCAATGGCCGGCTCGATGCTGGGAGGAAAGCCGTTCGGGCTGTGATAGATCCAGAGTTTATCCACGGAGGCCATGACGGTGGCATAATTACACGTCCCGAAAACATTCATCACGTTCGAAGCTTCAAAGGGGAACGTGACCGTCGTCCAGCCGCTTCCGGCAGGCAACTTGACGGCCTTGGCCGAATAACAGCCCGGATCGGTGGCGCCGGGGCCCGTCGTGGCCAAAATGCGAAGCTCAAGATCGTTCGAGCCGAGATTGTTCAGATGCACGCGAAAGGCTGTGACCCCGGCCGTGACATAATCCCCGACCCACTGAGCGGTATTGAACATCGTCATTTTCGACCCGGCGCCGCTCGTCCCGGTCGAAGTATATTCAACATAGGCATCGCCGGCGCCGAGGGGTCCGCCGTCGGGAATGTTGGTGGGTGGGGTTGGCGCGCCGGACGAACCAACCTGCCAGCCTTGCGTGGTTCCGTCCTCGAAGTCGTCGACCTGTCCCGCCGTGATGGCCCACAACGTCCCGAAGGTGACGAGCACGAGCAAAACGGCGAGAAGGGGCAACACAGTCGTAGTCTTGATTCTCATAAGGGGATCCTCTTTAGCATGGGCAACCGGGAGCGACGTCTCTCAAAATACGGAGATTGATCAAACCAATCTATTAAATCTATTCGCCAGGTTCCATGCTCTCTCCGGACAGGAATAGGGCCCTGTGATGAAAACCACGCACAGACCGGCTTCTCCTTCCCGTGAACAGCGCCAGTCCCCAACCGTTATGAACGTCCCCTTTGTGAGCCTTGAGAAGAGATCCCCGGTTCGCCGCCCTCACTTGACGAGCATCATCGTCCGCGTCTCGGCGAAAGCGCCGGCTTCGATCCGGTAGAAATACAGCCCGCTCGGAAGCGCCCCGGCGTCGAACGTCGCCGTATGTTCGCCGGCCGGACGGTCGCCGTCCACGAGGACGCGGATCTCCCGACCCAGGGCGTCGAAGACCGTGAGGCGGACCGGCCCGCCTTCGGGAAGCGCATAAACGATCCGGGTCGCGGGATTGAAGGGATTGGGATAATTCTGCCCGAGCCCGTACTCATCCGGGACACTCACCGCCCCTTCGACGGACCCGCGCAGGGAAGCCTCGCCGACCATGCGAGGCGTCGGACCGGCGGTGAAGGTCTCGTTCCGGAAATAGAGCAGTTGACCCGAGGTCAGCCCCTTGCCAAACGACTGTCCCGCGCCCGAAATCACGTCCACGTCCCCGTCGCCGTCGAGATCGACGAGGGCCGGAGCGCTGTACCAGCCCACGTCGACGAAAGCGAGCGGATGATCCGGACCGGTGCGCTCGACGAATACCGGATCCACGACGCTCCCCGTGTTCTCATAATAGAGGATCTCGCCGAACGACTCCCCGAGAAGGACGTCGAAGTCCCCGTCGAAGTCGAGATCGACGAAGGACGGACGGAGGTGATAGGAACGACAAATGTTGAGGGGGTTGCCCGTGCCGAAACGCTGCACGAAAGCCGGATCGACGACGCTGCCGGTATTTTCAAAAAAGTGGACGAATCCATAACACCCGAATCCTCCCACGTCTTCTCCGCCGCCCACGAACGCATCGAAATCCCCGTCGCCGTCGATGTCCACGAAGGCCGGCTCGGGGCGGTCGGAAATCGTCAGCCCGTCAAACGGGTTATCGCTCCCCGAACGCTCGACGAAAGCGGGACTGGCGCCGTCGCCGGTATTTTCGAAGAAGTGCATTTCCGCGCCTGCGAATCCCCCGGCCACGTCCGAACCCGCAAACAGGTCCCGGTCGCCGTCCGCATCGAGGTCCACGAAATCGAAGGCGCTGTAGGCCCCCACGTCCACACCGTCGAGAGGGTTGCCCGATCCGGTGACCTCCACGAAGGCGGGGGTATTCACGTCCCCGGTGTTTTCGAAGAAATTCACCACGCCGTCGCTCTCCCCGACAAAAGCGTCGAAATCCCCGTCGCCGTCGATGTCCACGAAGGCGGGATCGCTGTTGTCACCGACGTCCACGCCATCGAAGGGATTGCCCGAGCCGGTGACCTCGACGAAGGTAATCTCGCTCGACCCGGAGAGCTTGACGAAGGAGAACGTCTCCGTAGTGGTGACGAGGTCGGGGTACGCGCCCACGATCACCGTGTAATCATAGGAGCCGGGCGCCAACCCGGCCGGAGCAATCTGCGTCACGCCCTTCCTTTCGAAACCGCCGGCTTCCACGGTAAAGGGAAGGGGGCCCTTCACCACGACCGTCGCGCCGTCGGGCCGGGTGACGAGCGCCCAGAAATCGAGGGTGATCGGCGCATCGGTCAGGTTCGACACCTCGAAGCGGTACTGAAACGTGCCTCCTTCCGGCGGTATCTCGATGTTCTCGTTTCTGAGAAAAAGGTCGAGCGCCACCTCCTGCCCGTTGCGATAGAAACGCACGCCTGTGAAATCATTGGCAAAGAAATCGGGATCCGCATCGCCGTCGATGTCGGTGAACGCCGGGATGAACGAACCGACGGGGCCGTGATTGACGAGCGCGAGCGGGTTATCCGAACCGGTACGCTCCACAAACGCCGCCGAGCCGACGTCGCCGGTGTTCTCGAAATATTGGACGGTCCCGAGGAGTTCTCCCACGAAGAGGTCCACGTCGCCGTCCTCGTCGATGTCCGAGAAGACCGGAGCGGCTTCGAAGCCCACGTCAATGAAGCTCACCACGTTGTCGGAGCCGAACTGCTTTTCGAACGCCGGATCGGTGACCGTGCCCGTGTTCTTCAGGAAATCGACCTTTCCGTCGCCACGTCCGATGAAGACGTCCGGGTCGCCGTCGGCATCGATATCCACGAACTCGGGGACGCTGTCGTCCCCCACATCGATGCCGTCGAGCGGGTTATCCGAACCGGTACGCTCCACAAACGCCGCCGAGACGACGTCGCCGGTGTTCTCGAAGTAATAAAGTGTTCCGTCATACCCTCCCACGAAGAGGTCTTTATCACCGTCGCCGTCGACGTCGACGAAGGACGGCGTGCTGCCGCCGAGGAACGGATTGCCGATGTTGATGAAGTCGAAAGGATTGTCGGAGCCGGTACGCTCGACGAAAAGCGGCAACACGGACGAACCCGTATTTTCATAGTACGACACCTTCCCGATGTTATCTCCCGACACGAAATCGGGATCGCCATCGGCATCGAGATCGACGAACGAGGGGGTTGCCGTGTCCATGACCGGATGAAGCGGGTTCGCCGGCCCGGTCTCTTCGACGAAGCCGCTCTCCCCACCGGCGGCTCCGAGCGCCGGCGCCCCGCTGTGCCACGGCGGCGCCTGTCGGAACCACGGGACACGCGTCGAAGGCCGCATCCACTCCGGACGTTCACCGGCAGGATTGCCCGACGGCGCTTTTTCCGCCGGCGCGGCCGCGTGGTGGATCGAGCCGAGACAAAGGCTTCCCCAGATCAAGCCCGATTTGAACATCGAGGGAAAAGACGTACGGCCGCTCTCGTCCTTCAGCGTATTCATGGCATCCTCCGTTGGAATCTGACACGGTGGCCGCCGTCCCGAAATGCACCGGCGGAGTGATCCGATGACGAGTAATGATATGATTTTTAATTATAACCTCATACCGCACAATAAGCAATCGCGTGAAGCATCGGTGATCCATCGCTCCGAGGACGAAGACCGTCGGGAACGCGGGACCGAAAAGAACGCCCGGCTCATGAAGCCGCCACTTCGACGTCCCTCGGCCCGACGCCGGTGACGTAATCTTCCCACATCCGCCGGTACGCAGCTTCGAGGTGGTGGACGAAGCGGGCCGTGTCGAAGAGGGGCGCCGTGGACCGGCGCTCGGCGAGTTTGCGGCGGAGAGTGGCGAGCGCGGCGGGATCGGCGGCGAGCGCGACGGCGCGCTCCTCGTATTCGGCTTCCGTGGCGCACACGGTTTCGGGCAGGCCGGCGGCTCGACACAGGCTCCCTCCCATCCGGCTGAAAAACGTCTGCCCCGGCGTTGTGAGCACGGGCAACCCGGCCCACAGCGCACCGACGGCCGTAGCCCCGGCATTGTACGCAAACGTGTCGAGGAAAAGGTCGGCGAGGCGGTACCGGGCGAGGTATTCATCCACGGGGAGTTTTCCTGCGAAGATGAGCCTACCGGGGTCGATGCCGCGCGCCTCGGCTTCACGGCGAAGGTTCGCCTCGGTCGTCGCGTTCCCGCTCGCATAGAGCCACAGCGCCGCCTCGGGCACGCGCCGGAGGATGCGCATCCACACGTCGAAACACGCGGGATCGAGCTTGTGGAGGCTGTTGAAGCAACAGAAGACGAACGCCTCCTCGGGCACGCCGAAGGCCGCGCGCGACAGCGGCTTTTCGGAGACCGGCAGCGGCGAAGCGACGGCGAACGTCTCCGGCAAATAGACGAGCGCCTCGTCGTATTCCGCCGCCATCGCATCGGTGACGGCAAAACGGTCGGCGATCATGTACGGGAGGAAGTTCGCACCCATCGTGTCGAGGTAGCCGAGATAATGCGCCTGCACGGGGGCGGGACGGAGCGCAAAGACGGGGGTGCGTGAATACGTGGTGTACCCCGCCAGATCGATGAGCACGTGGATGCCGTCGGCGTGGATGCGTCGGGCCGTCTGCGCGTACGAGAGCCGCGAACAGTCCGCATACGTATCGACGCCCGCCCGGACGGCCCGGTTGAACTCGTCGTCGACGTGGACGAGCGCATAGGCGTACACCTCGAAGGCGTCGCGGTCGTGATGCTCGAACATCCGGTGCGTGAGCGTGCCGACGGCGTGCCGCCGAAAGTCGGGCGAGACGTATCCGATACGGAGGCGTTCGGGCCGTTCACGGGTGTGGACGAAGGCGCATTGTTTCCGGAGTTCCGCCGTATGCCGCTCGATGAGCCTCGCCTGATGCCGCGCCACCGCCCTCCGAAGCGCTGTCGGAACGGCGTAAACGTTCAGGGTGAGCGGCGGCAGTCCCACCCGGTCGTTCTCCCGGAGGTGCGCCTCGGTGCTTCGTATCAGCGTCTGAACGCGCGCATCGTAGTCGTGCCAGTCACAAAGCTTGCGACGAAGGTAACCGAGGTGAAAAACGACCTGCCCGCCGAAGTCGGGATTGCGCGCGAGCGCCCGCTCATAGGACGCGGCGGCCTCATCGAGCCGGTTCTGTCCTTCGTAGAGTTGCCCGAGGTTGAAGTGCGCCTCCGCCGAGTCGGGGCGGAGCGCAAGCGACCTCCGGAGCGCCGCGATGGCGGCGTCGACCTCTCCGCGGAGTTGAAGCACGGCTCCGAGGTTGTTGTACGCGCCCGCCAGGCTCGGGTCGAGGCGGATCGCCGCGCGGAAGCACGCGATGGCTTCGTCATGGCGGCCCAGGAGACGGAGCAGGTTGCCCCGCTCGAAGGGAAGGACCGCCGCTTCCGGATGACGGCGAAGGGCGCCCCGGAAGAGCGCGTCTGCTTCGCCGAAGCGTCCGAGGTCCTGCAGGAGCCCGGCGAGCGCGAGCACGGCGTCGAGATAGTCGGGGCGAACGCGGAGGGCGTCTCGAAGCAACCGCTCCGCCTCCCGGTAGGCCCCCGACCGCCGGTAGAGGTTGCCGAGGTTGTACGACGCGCCGGCATAGTCCGGCTTGAGGCGGAGCGCCTCCCGGTAGGCGGCCTCGGCCTCCTCCAGCCGATCGAGCGCGGCGAGGGCATTCCCCAGATTGTTGTGGTACGACGCCGCGCCGGGCTTTCGGCGGATAGCCTCCCGGATGAGCGCGACCGCCTCTTCATGCGCCCCCTCCTGATGCGCGATCACCCCGAGCAAATGGGTGGAGCCGGGATGCCCGGGCACAAAGGCCAGGATCTGACGATACGCCGCTTTCGCCTGCTCCAACCGTCCCGCCCGGTGATGCGCCCGAGCTCTTTCGAACCATTGGGAGAGTTGTTCCGGAGTGACGCGGCTCATGGGATCATGCGAGGGCGGAGAGACAGAGCGGGCGGATCCGCGCGACTTGAGGCGACGAAGGGTTATGCGGGTCGGCGAGCCGACGGGCCAGGCATGCCTTCCTGCTCACGCGCCCAGTACCCGCCGTGCGGCGTCGAAAGCGCCTGTCGGTGCACGTCGCTCTCGAGACCGAGAATGCCGGGCTTTCGGATGCCGGGAAGTACCTGCACGTCGTAAATTTCCTCGCATGAGGCATGGTACCGCAAGGCGCCGGCCACGCGGCCCGAGGGAAGGTGAACGAGCACGATGCCCGCGTAATGTTCCTTATCGGTGAGCGGAAGATCTCCGAACAGATGCTTCTTTCGGATGCGCGAGTGCGCCACGAAGAGGTAGTCCCCATGACGGGCCAGGCCACGGGCGAAGCCCGGCACCCGAGTGACGACCTCGTACGTGCCCGCTTCCGGGTCGGCCACACACAGCGCCCCGTCCGCCGAGGTGACGAAATAGAGCGCGTCGTCGAAGACCCGGGGCGAATGCGGCATCGAAAGCCCCTCCAGGACGATCTCCCCGGTGGGCACGTGCACGAGCACGCCGCCGTGGAGCCGGTCCTCTCCCCAGCCCTTCCGCGTGTCGGTCTGTCCGAGCGCCGTCGCATAGACGGGCTCGCCGCCGACGAGCGCCATGCCGTTGAGATGACACCGGTCCTCGGGCGCGTAAGCCGAGACGAACGGCGGCCGCCAGACGGGCCGAAAGCTGTACCGGTCGTCGATGCGGCAGATCGAGGAGAAGAGCGTGTTCACCGCCCACAACCCCCCTTTCCCGAACGCCAGATCATGAAGGTCGACCTCGCCCGTGTAGTAGGAGGCGCGCGGCACGAAGAGACTCTCGTAATGGCCGGGCTTGTTCGGATATCCGCCCGCGAGCGATGGCGCGTTTTCGAGAACGACGACCTCATATTGCGTCGCCACCGCGATGCGCGGACCCTCCACGGCCAGACCCATCGGCTTTTTGAAGTTACGGGCCAGTTGCGTGAGGCTCTCCCCGTTCGGGCTCAGGAGAATGACCTTGCCCGCCTGATACGTGCTCAACACGAGGGAGCAATCGAGAAGAGCGAGGATGTCAGGTACTTCGCGGGTGAAGGTACAGGTGAAGGGTGCCAGCGCCTGCTTCATGTCGGATGGGTCTGTGGGGATCGGCGGGTGAATGTTCCGGGGTCACGATACCAGGAGCAACGGGTTCCGCCCACCCGGGCATGCTCGAGCGGCGCGAATCCGGCGCGAGGCCTTCACTTTACGAGCATCATCGTCCGTGTCTTGACGAAATCCCCCGCCTCGATTCGGTAAAGGTACAGCCCGCTCGGGAGGTCGTCCGCGCGCCAGGAGACGGCATGCGCTCCGGCGGATGCCACGCGATCGAGGAGCACCGCCACCTCGCGCCCCTGAAGGTCATAGACCACGAGCCGCACGTGTCGCGTCTCCGGCAGATTATAGGTGATCTCCGTGGCAGGATGGAACGGGTTGGGGAA
The DNA here is from genome assembly GCF_056451265.1 of Rhodocaloribacter sp. Taxonomy (NCBI): domain Bacteria; kingdom Pseudomonadati; phylum Rhodothermota; class Rhodothermia; order Rhodothermales; family Rhodothermaceae; genus Rhodocaloribacter; species Rhodocaloribacter sp. Next base: position 73,419 of record NZ_JBWOPL010000053.1, read on the forward strand.
ATTTTGCCCGAGACTGAACCGATCCGGCAGCGCCGCCCCCTCGTCCTCCGTCCCCACGACGAAGGCCTCTTCCCCGAGGAGGTCCCAGTCGTTCACCACGTTCGGGCCGGGGGCCGCGCCGGCCTGTTTGGTGAACGTGAAGCTATCCGTGGCATCGACCGTGACGGGGAAATCTCCGACGTTGGCGGTGTACAGGTATTCGCCCGAAGGTGCGCCACCGGGCACGTTCTGCGAAAGCGTGCGGGTGATCGTCTCGCCCGCACTGAGCGTGAGCGTCACCGGCCCGCGCGTCAGGTTGATCCCGGCGTCGCTCTTCGTGAGCAGGAGCCACAGATCCACCGTCACGGGATCCTGTGTCGTGTTCGTGACGGTGACGTCGAAATTGAATTGCCCGCCCCCCGGTGGGATGACGATGGGCGGGTTCACCGGAGCCAGCGTCACCGGCACGTCGGCGGTCGTTTCGTGGAGGAAATACAGGAGCGTCCCGTTCTCCGCCCCGGTGAAAACATCGAGGTCGCCATCGCCGTCGAGGTCGCCGAAGGCAGGCGCGCTCTCGACGCCGACGTCGACGAAGGCGAGCGGGTTGGCGAGCGCGTCATGCATGAGGAAGGCCGGATTCGCCACGCTTCCGGTGTTCTCGAAGCACACGATCGTGCCGTCCTCCGCGCCCACGAAAACATCCACATCGCCGTCGCCGTCGAGGTCCTCGGCGACGGGTTTGTTCAGCGCCGCCACCGAAGCGAGACCGAACGGGTTCGTCACCGGCGCGGCGCACGAAGGATTCGCGGCATCCCCCGTGTTCTCGAAATAGAGCAGGCTCCCATCGGCCACCCCCACGAAGACGTCGAAGTCTCCGTCGCCGTCCATGTCGGCGAAGGTCGGAGCCGTGTTGGCGACGCCGCTCGGGGCGCATCCGAAGGGGTTGATCTGACGAGGGCCGAACGCGGGGGCCGAGACGGTCCCGGTATTTTCGTAGAAGAAGAGGCGTCCCAGCCTCTCGCCGAAGAACGCATCGAGGTCGCCGTCGCCGTCGAAGTCGACGAAGGCGGGAGTGGTGTCGAAGCCGAGCGAGGCGAGACCGAATGGGTTCGTGGAACCGTCGGCAAAGGCCGGGGCGGCCGCCGTCCCGGTGTTCTCATAGAAAAAGACGGCGCCGCTCACCCCGATGGCAGGCCCGGCCTCCCCGACGAAAGCGTCAAGGTCGCCGTCGCCGTCGAGGTCGACGAGCGCGGGCGCGCTCCGCGTCCCGACGTCCACGAGGCCGAGCGGGTTCGGCGTGGCAAACGCAAAGGCGGGATTCGCCGCGTCTCCGGTGTTCTCGAAATATTTCGCCAGGCCATTGCTCTCCCCGACGAAGGCGTCGAGGTCGCCGTCGCCGTCGAGGTCCACCAGCGCGGGCGCGCTCCGGTCGCCGGCGTCCTCGAGCCCGAAAGCGCCCGCGACGAGGCTGCCGAAGCTTGGGCCGGCCGCCGTGCCCGTGTTCTCCGCATGAAAAACTTCCCCGCCCAGCCCTCCGGCAACGAGGTCGAAGTCGCCGTCGCCGTCGAGGTCGGCGAGCGTCGGTGCGCTGTAAAAATCGGTGTCGAGACCGTCGAAGGGGTTGAGCGCGCCGGTGCGTTCGGTGAACGACGGCGCGCCCGCCGACCCGACGTTCTCGAAGTAATTGAAGACGCCGTACCCCTCCCCGATGATCGCGTCGAGGTCGCCGTCATCGTCGAGGTCGACGAAGGCGGGGACGGCGGTGAACCCCTGCGTGTTGGCCAGGCCGAAGGGGTTTGTAAGCGGAGGCGCGAAGGACGGTGCGCCCGCCGACCCGATGTTTTCGAAATACTTAGTGTCGCCGTCGCCGTTGCCCACGAAGGCGTCGAGGTCGCCGTCATTGTCGAGGTCGGCGAAGGACGGGGCGGCGGCATCGCCCACGTTCGAGAGGCCGAAGGGGTTGACCTGTGCGGCGGCGAAAGCCGGCGCGGCGACGCCGCCCGTATTCTCGAAGTAATGCACGTCACCGGCCTTCTCCCCGATCACGACGTCGAGGTCGCCGTCGCCGTCGAGGTCGGCGGCGTGGGGGATGGAGCGCTCGCCGACGTCCGAGAGGCCAAAGACGTTGTTCTGATCGAGAAAGGCCGGGACGCCGAGCAACGCGCGGGCGGCGGCCGCCTTCGGCCACGGCGCGGGACGACGAAACCAGGGCTCCGGGACGGGCGCGTCGGGCGCGGGGGAGACGGCCGCCTGAGCGGGGAAGACGCCCAGGCACATACTGCCTAAAGCGAGCGCGGCTCCGGAACGCCGGAGGGCGCGGGCGGACGGATGCGAGGGGGACACACCGGAACGACCCGAGGAATGCTTATTCATAATCATGCGGTGGCAACGAGCCATCTCGTGGTGGAGAAAAAATCCCCACTGCGCGTCCTTCGGACGCAGAGGATACCGTCATGGAAACCGGGGCGGGGGTCCTCATACCATACCCTCCCTCACACATCGAACATAGATGCGCGAACCCGGCTCGAAAAGGATCAATAAAGAGGCGCGTACGTGTGGCTGATTCTTTTCCGTTCGGGAAGATAATGATTTTGGAGCAGTTCCGGAACAAGCGCTCCCCGATTGCCCTTCCGGGCGTCGTTCAAACGCGCGCCGGGGTCTCTCGGAGTACGACGAGGACGTTTCCCGTCATCTCCTCGGGGATGGGCTCGTCGAGGAGCGCGAGGATCGTCGGAGCCACGTCGGCGAGCTTGCCGTCCTTCACCGGTCCGTCGAAGCCTTCTTTGATGATGAGGTGAGGCACGAGCGCGGTGGTGTGCGCCGTGTTCGGCGTGCCGTCGGGGTTGCGCATCTTGTCCGCGTTGCCGTGGTCGGCCAGAAGGTTGACGCTGTATCCGTGCGCCAGCGCCGCCTCGACGACCACCTTCGCGCAGGCATCGACCGTCTCGACGGCCTTCACCGCCGCCTCGAAGACGCCCGTATGTCCCACCATGTCGGGGTTGGCGAAGTTGAGCACGACGAGGTTGTAGACCTCTTTCGCCAGCGCTTCGGCCACACGCTCGGCCAGTTCCGGAGCGCTCATTTCGGGCTGAAGGTCATAGGTGGCCACCCTCGGCGAGGGCACGAGGATGCGGTCCTCACCGGGGAAGGGCTCTTCGCGTCCACCGCTGAAAAAGTACGTGACGTGCGGGTATTTCTCCGTCTCGGCGGCCCGGAGCTGCCGTCCGCCCCGTTGCGAGATTACTTCGCCGAGCGTGTTCTTCAGGATGAGTTTCGGAAAGGCCACCGGGAGGTTGAAATCCTCCTCATACTTCGTAAAGGTCACATACCGGAGGTTTTTAAACTCGACTACGGGGAACGGCGCCTTCTCCTTATCGTCGGGAGAGATGCCGCGCCGGGCATTGTCGGCCCGCACCCAGGCCTCGAAGTCTTTCTGAATGAATGCGCGGGTGAGTTGCCGGGCCCTGTCCGCCCGAAAGTTGAAGAAGATGACGGCGTCGTCGTCGCGCACGCGCGTGCCGCGGCGATCGTCCGGATAGTCGATGCGGCGGGGCAGGATGAACTCATCGGTGACGCCCTCGTCATAGCTCGACTGAACGGCGGCGACGGGGTCGGTGAACGCCTCGCCCTCGCCGTGCACGATGAGGTCATAGGCGAGTTTGGTGCGCTGCCACCGGTGGTCGCGGTCCATGGCATAGTACCGCCCGATGATGGATGCGATGCGCCCCGTGCCGATCTCTTCGGCCTTTTCGAGAAACTGCCGGACGTAGTCGATGCCGCCGTGCGGGTCGGTGTCCCGCCCGTCCATGAAGGCGTGGAGGCAGACCTGATCCTTCGCGAGCCCCTCGCGCCGGGTCAGTTCGAGAAGCGCGAAGACGTGGTTGATGTGTGAGTGCACGCCGCCGTCGGAGAGCAGCCCGAAGAGGTGCAGTCGGGTGTCGTGCGCTTTCGCGTGGCGGGCGGCGGAGCGAAGCACCTCGTTCTCGAAGAAGTCGCCGTCTTCGATGGCCTTGTCGATGCGGGTGATGTCCTGATACACGATGCGCCCGGCGCCGAGGTTCATATGCCCCACTTCGGAGTTGCCCATCTGCCCATCCGGCAGCCCCACGGCCCTCCCGGACGCCCGAAGCGTGGCGTGGGGATAGCGGGCAAAGAGCGCGTCGAGAAAAGGCTTTCGGGCCTGATCGACTGCGCTGACGGACGGGTCCTCGGCGATGCCGTATCCGTCGAGGATGACCAGGAGGTGTCGTTTGCGTGGATCCATCGTCTTCTGCGCTCCGGCCATGGTCATCACGGTGAACCCCGTTCAAACGCGATAATCCTTGACCTTTTTCGTGGTCTGTCCAGTTTTCGTATCAAAAACGTTCATCGAGCCGCAATGCGGGCAGGCGATCTGTTCGACGCCGTACCGGTCGGTTCGGTGCGCGGGCGTGTCGAAATAACGGCCGCAGGTTTTGCAATAGTACGCTCCGCGCTTCGGGTCGAGGTCCGTCATCGGCGGGGGGAGGCGTTGCACCCGTGCGAAATACTTGCAGACCGGGCGGACCGGGCATCGTTCGCACTTCGGATGGCGGGCCGTGCAGGTGTACCTCCCGTGAAGGATGAGCAGATGATGCGCCTCTCCCCATTGCTCGCGCGGGATGATCCGCTTGAGTTGACGTTCGACTTTCAGCGGCGTATCGGCGTCTTCCGTGACGAGTCCGATCCGGTTTGCGACCCGAAAGACGTGGGTGTCCACCGGCAGCGCCTCCCGGCTGTCGAAGGCGACCGAGGCCACCACCTGCGCGGTCTTCCGCCCCACGCCGGGCAGGCGTTGCAGCTCCTTGATCGTGCGCGGGATCTCCCCTCCAAACTCGTCGCGCACCATACGCGCCATCGCGACGAGGTGCTTCGCCTTGTTGTTCGGGTACGAGACCGACCGGATGAGGGGATAGACCTGCTCGGGCGTCGCCTCGGCCAGCGCTTCGATGGTGGGAAAGGCCTCGAAGAACGCAGGCGTCACCTTGTTCACGCGCTCGTCGGTGCACTGCGCCGAGAGGATGACGGCCACGAGCAGCTGATAAACGTCCTCGTAACGGAGCTCCGTCTCCGGCTTCGGGATAACCTTTCGGAGCGCTTCGAGGGTGAAGCGCGCTCGTTCTCTTCGGTTCACGGCTTCTCCATGCGCGGTTGCGTGCGACAAAAACATCCCGGATCGCGGACGCTCGAAAAGCTAGGAAGCGGCGCTCAAAGAAAAACGTCCCGCTCTTGAAATTCGCGTTCATTGCGACGGTCCATCCCTCCGGCTCGTTCCGTCGTCGGCAACGAAGCGACACAACGCGCGTAAAGGGGAGCATCGTCCTTTTTCCGCTACCACCGCGCCCGCATGCACCGCCTGCTCATCCTCGCCTTCGTCCTCGCGCTCGCCTCCCCCGCCCGGGCCCAGCTTCCGGACTCGCTCTCCCAACGCGCCGCGATTTCACTTCTGACCATCCTCCCCGGCGACGCCCTCTATTCGGCCTTCGGGCACAGCGCGCTCCGCGTCTCCGACCCCCTCACGGGCTTCGACGCCGTCTTCAATTATGGCACGTTCGATTTCGAGGATCCCTTTTTCATCCCCAAATTCATCTATGGGAAACTCGACTACTTCCTTTCCGTGACCCCCTTTCGGTACACGATCCGGGCCAGTGAAATCCAGCGCCGATCGGTCATCGAGCAGACGCTGGATCTGAGCCCGAGGCAGGCGGAAGCCGTCTACCAGTTCCTTCGCTTCAATGCCCAGCCCGAGCATCGGGGCTATCGGTACGACTTCCTCTTCGACAACTGCTCCACCCGTCCCCGGGACGTGCTTGAAAAAACCCTCGGAGAGGCACTCCGGTTTGCCCCGAAGCCCAACCCCCACAAGAGCTTCCGCACCCTGCTCGATCCGTACGTCGCCGACCGCCCGTGGCTCGACTTCGGCTTCGACCTCATCCTCGGCGCACCGACGGACCGCATCGCCACCCCGCACGAAGTGATGTTCCTGCCCGAGTACCTCATGGAAGCGTTCGACTACGCCTCCGTGTCACGGGACGGCTCGGTGCGGGACCTCGTGGCGCACAAGGACACCCTGCTCTGGATCGAAGGGCGAGCGCCCGGGCAAGCCGCCCCGCCCTGGCCGCTCCTCCTCTTCAGCGGGCTCTTGCTCGTCGGGCTCGTGCGTACGGGGATGTCTCTTCGCAGGGGTGTGCTCCCCGCGAGCCCCTCGCGTACGGACCTCTTGCTCTTCTCCGTTGCCGGTTTCGTGGGGCTGTTCCTCCTGTTCATGTGGCTCGGCACCGAGCACCACGTCACGAAGTGGAACTGGAACGTGCTCTGGCTGCTCCCCACGCACGGGGCAGCGGCTTATGCGCTGTGGCGGAATGCGCGGGTTCGGTGGCTCCGGCTTTATTTCCGAGCCGGGGTCGTGCTCCCACTCATCACGTTCGGCGGGTACTTCGTCGCCTGGCCGCAGGCGTTTCATCCCGCCGCGCTCCCGCTGATGTTGCTCCTGGCCCTCCGCGCCGGATGGATCGCCCGGCAGCTCCGTACGGAACGCGCAGCCGCCTGAGTACGCCGCGTACGACTCACAGGATCGGGGGGTGCCGCCGCACCGATCCCCGGGCGTGGGGATGCATCGGGAGATGCGTCTTCCGTACCCTCTTCCTTCGCCGCCCCTCGACGGAGGCTTTCCCCGCCGGGGTCGCGTGCTTGCGGTAAGATGCGCGGTCGAAATAGTTCAGTTCCCAGAGCATGAACAACCCGAGGCCGGCCACCAACGCCGCCAAGAGCGCCGCCATCCCCACGTCGCTTTGATCGATGAGCAGGGCAAAGAGGCCAAGGCCAATGCCGAGGAGGTAGAAAACAAGCAGTGCGCGCGGCTGATGCCCGAACATTCGGCCGAGGACCCGATGATGCAAATGCTCGCGGTCCGGGGCGAAGGGGTCCCGCTTCCGCGCGATGCGTCGCGCGATGGTCATGCTCGTGTCGAGAATGGGAAGCCCGAGGATGACGAAAAGCGCGAGCATCCGGCTCACGGAGGGCACGGCCACGAGGGAGGCGAGCGCGAACACCCCGAGCAGATACCCGAGCAGCAGGCTCCCGGTATCGCCCATAAAGACTTTCGCGGGAGGCAGGTTGTATCGCAGGAACGCCATCACGGCGCCGGCGGCGGCCATCAGAAAAAGGAGCATGACGCCGCCCATCCCCCCCATGAGCGCCATAAAGAGCAGCGCGATCAACGTCACGCCTCCGGCGAGTCCGTCCATCCCGTCGAGGAGGTTCACGGCATTCATGATGAACATGCCCCAGCCGATGATCAGCGGGAACGCCAGGAACGTCGCCGCGGTCCCGCCGCCGAGGAGCGTCGCCACGGCGCCGACCATCTCTCCACACATAAGCACCGGGACGAAAGCGAGGAACTGCCCGAGGAGCTTGTACCGGGCGCGGATCTGAAAAATGTCGTCGAGGAGCCCGGTGACGACCACGACCGTCGCGCCCGCCATGAGGCAAAGCACGGAGCGCATAGAGAGGATGCCGGAAACAACGCTCGTTTCGAAAGCGCGCCCCATGATGAACGTCACGAGCAGCCCGCCGACAATGCCGAACCAGATCGCCAGCCCGCCGACGCGAGGCATTTCCTCCCGGTGAATTTTCCGCTTCCCGTCGGGCGTGTCCACCCACTGCTTGTCGAGCGCCACCCGACGAACGGCAGGCATCAGCAGATAGGTGATTCCGAAAGCAACCAACCCGATCAGAAATGCGCCTGACAGACTAAAAGAAATCATGGATTCGTTTGGGCTCGGGGAATGAACGTCGTATCTGTGAAGGATCCATCCGTTTCTGAGGGAAAGCTACTCGGCGAGGCTTCCCTCCTCAGAACCGGCATTTCAAAATGATGTCGTCGCACACACCCTTTCGACAAACGCTGTGCCAGTCCCTTTTTGAAACAGTAAACCTTCTCTTTTCGCGCAAAAACGCTTTTTTTGCCTTTTGCCGTTGAAAAATGGAACAATGCCGTTTCTTTTCGGCCATGTCTCTCCGCGCCGGCGTCTCATCCCGATATTCGACCTCGGGAAGACGGCTTTCGCGGATTCTTGCCACCCGGGCCGGATGCGGAGGAGTATGCCGCACGGGAGAGGCAAGAAAGGGGCGGGACTCGAGATGAAAGGAGCACGCAGACCCATCCACCCGGGATTATTCACCAGATCAACCATTGGGGGGATGGACCGGCCTGCGCGCTGCCTTTCACCATGGTTTCGAAGTGAAAAATTGTTCGTCAGTTCGCCAGCGCCACGTTCGCGGCCCGCCGGTCCCGCTCCGAAGGCGCAGGCTTGACGAGGCAGAGGGCGCTCTCGCGCGTGCGACGCGCCTCCAGCCAGAGCCGACGCAGATGCGCGCCCGTGACCCGACGCGCCATCTCCCGGAAGAGATATTTCCGAAGCGCAGGGGCGAGGTCGGAGCGACCTTCCCAGGCGCGCTCCCAGGCCCGCGCCTCGACGTCCCGCTCGATCTCACGGAAGCGGAACGAGACCGCGCTGAAGTCCACGATGATGAGCGCGCCTTCGCGGTCGAGGCCGTGCGTGTGGGTGAAGTGGTAGCTCGTCTCCGCGAAGCCGTGCCGCCACCCTTCGAGGATGCCGTCGATGTACCGGTCGATCAACCCGAGCGCATTGACGCCATACCCGAGAAGGTCGCCGAGGGGAACGGCCCGATCCTGAAGCACCCGTTCGCCCGCAAAGCGCAGATGCCCGAACAGACGGGCGGGCGCCGAGCCGAGCCGCACGTTGCGGAGGACGGCGTTGCGCCGCGCGAGCATCCGATCCGCTTCCTCGAGCAGTGCGGCGGGCTTGAGCAGCCGTGAAGGTTGGCGCCATGCCAGCGCCGTCGCCGTCTGCCGACGACCCACCGGCGTCTTCACCACAACCGCTCCCGTGGTCCGTACCCGAAACGCGGCTTCTCGCCCGGCCTTTCTCATCTTCTGGATCATCCTTGAGTCTCATTTCCATCGAAAAAAAGCGAAAACGACCTGCATGGCCTTATTCTGCTCTTCTGATGACCATTATCAAAGACGATGCCGGAAGGGGCCAAAAAAAAAGCCCCGGGACCGAATGGCCCGAGGCTGTGGTACCGCGTACGGGATTTGAACCCGTGTTACCGGCGTGAAAGGCCGGCGTCCTAGACCCCTAGACGAACGCGGCGGATGATTGGGTCGGCTTCCGGAGCGCGGCTTTTGAAAGGCGCCCCCTGCCGAAGAAGGGTGACCGAGGGGAATTGAACCCCCGACCTCCAGGGCCACAACCTGGCGCTCTAACCGACTGAGCTACGGTCACCATGTCACATAGATTCTCAAAATAGAAAAGAACGCCGAAGCTTTTCAAAAGAACCGAATGAACTTTTTATGTAATGGCCTCTGACGGCCCTTGCTTCCGAAGGGGGCGTACAACCTCCGCTCTCCGGCACAGGTTCCCGCTCCAGCGCCTAGCGGATGACGGCGACTTTTCCGTAGGCGGTCCCTTCATCGTTGAGCCCGACGGCTACGACGAGGTAGACGCCGGAGGGCACGAGCCGCCGTTCGAGGTCGCGGCCGTCCCAGCGGACGCGCCCCCCACGCGCCGAGAGACGCGCCACCACGGCCCCGTTCGGCGCGAGGATGCGCACCTCCGTCTCCTCCACCAGCCCTTCTATGAAGATATCCGGCTCCGCACCGGCCGTCAGAACGACCGGATTGGGGTAGACGAACAGATCGCCCGCCTCTTTCGCAGGCGAGACGGCTTCGCCCTGGAAGCTGATCAGGCCCCGGTCGGTTGCGAAATAGACGCGGCCGGTCCGGCCGTCGACCTCCACGGCGAGAATCTCATCCGAGAAGAGCGGCGCATTCTCCGTGGTAAACTGTTCGACGAAGTCATACCCGCCCTCGGCGGCCGCTTCGATGAGCCACGCACCCTGATCCGTGGCGACCCACAACCGGTTGGCCGGATCGACGGCGATGTCGTTGATCCGAAGACCGAACAGGACGAAGGTGCCCCGCGCGCGGTCGGCCCACGTCGGCCAGCTGGGCTCGCTCGATGCATCCTGCGCCACGATGCCGGTGTTGAGCATGAAGGCCAGCCCGCTCTCGGTGCCGAGCCAGATCAGCCCCGACCGATCCTCGGCAATCGCCGTCACGGACGGGCTCGGCAGGCCCCGCCCCGCCCCCCCTTTCTCGTCGAGAAAGCGGAAGATGTCGTCGGCCGGATCGGTGGGCGTACCGCCCGTATCGAGTATGGCGAGGCCGCGTTTCTGATTGAAATTGCGCTCGTTTCGTACGATGATCCACTTTTGATCGAAGGCGTCGATATAGATGCGCCCGTATGCGCTGGCGGACGAGGTGAGGCCGTCCCCGAGCAGGGGCGGCAGCGCCGTCCATGCCCCGTCGGGGGTGCGGACGTGGAGCGGGCGGGCAGATCCGCGCGTGGTGACCCATACCGTACCGTCCACCTCGGAGGCCACACCCCCGGCAATCAGGTTGCCCTCCTGCGTCGGGAGCAACGACGAGTTCGTCTCGTCGTAGACGACCAGGGTCCCCTCCGGCGTCACCTGTACGACGCCACCGTTCTCCGAAGCGATCCAGGCGTTCCCGTCGGGGTCCGAGCCGACCCGTGTGAAGCGATCCATGCCGTCGAGCTCGTCGAAGAACCTTGAAGCGTACGAGGTCCAGTGTCCCTCCGGGTCGAGGCGGTAAAAGCCCGAGCGTTGCCTTCCCACGCCGCCCGCCCACAGGTTGCCGTTCACGTCGATGGTCAGGTCCGTAAACTGATCTTCGTACGGGCCTTCGGGGACGGCCTCCTGCACCACCTCGAGCTCCGTCTCCGAAGCGCCGGGCATCGCCACCCCCACGAGCCCCCCGACGACGTCGCCGAACCACAGGTTGCCGTCCGGCCCAGCGACGACGTCCGTCGGATCCTGGTAGGCGGCGATCCTCAACGTTCGCGCGCGACCGTCGGGTTCGACGACGAAGAGGTTGAACCGGCTCGTCCCGAAAAGGCGGTCTCCGACCCCCTCGAACGTCCGGATCTCCGTGTCGGTGAACGCCACCGACTGAAACGTTCCGTCGTCGGCGCGCCGGTACAGCCCCTCCCGGGTCCCGACGTAGAGCCGTCCGCCGAAGTGGGCCACGGCGAACGTCGTGGGCTCGAAACCGGGCAGCCCCTCATCCTCGACGGTCCAGGCTGCCGGATCCTGAAGGTTGGTCGTGCGGAGCGAGGCCCGCGCCACGCCCCGTTCGGTGGCCAGCCACAACCCCGCCTCTCCGCCCGGCATCGGGGCCACGATCACGTCGTTGACCTCGGATGCGGGCGGGATGTCTCCGAGCCGACTGTACGTGTCCCGCACCTCTTCGCGGACGGGATCGAAGACGACGAGCCCGAATGCCGTCGCCACGAGCACGGAGTCCCCCTGCACGACGAGGCGGTTGATGCGGCGGTTCGGAAACTGCGAAGCCCGGGCGATGTCCCGGAAGGTGCGGATCTCGCCCGTGGCCGGGTCGAGCCGGTCGAGGACGCCGTCCTGATAGCCGATCCATACGAGACCGCGCGCGGCGTCGTAAGCGAGGGCCTGCGCCTCGACGCTGTTGAGCCCTTCGACGGGCGTGAAGCGCTGAAACTCCCCCGTGGCGGGCGTGAAGCCGAAGATGCCTCCGGTGGTGGCCGCCCAGAGGGTCTCCGGCGAGGCCGCCACGTCGGAGACCTGCCGCATCGAGGTGTGCGCCTGCCAGGCCCCTACCTGCGCATGGGCCTGCGGCAGGCAAACCGCCAACAGGACGGCCGCAAAGAGTCCCCGAAGGGAAGGCGCGGGCAGCGTCATGCGCCGGGGAACGGAACGAGCGGAAGCCGAACGAGCGGCGTCTCGGAGAAGGTGCGACATGCTCTCTTTGCAAAAGGGAAACGCGCGACGGAGCATCCTATACCAGGTCCGCGTCTCCGGTTTCGAATGACAGATCCGTATCGATGCTTCGATGGGCAAAGAGGCTGGTGAAAAGATCAGAGTTGCCGCAGGAGGTTGACCATCTCGATGGCGGCGACGGCGGCATCCGCCCCCTTGTTTCCCGCCTTCGTCCCGGCGCGTTCGATAGCCTGCTCGATGGTGTCCGTCGTGAGGACGCCGAAGATGACGGGCACGCCCGTGGCGAGCGAGGCATGCGCGACTCCTTTCGCCGCCTCGCCCGCGACGAAGTCGTAATGCGAGGTGGCCCCGCGGATCACCGCGCCGAGGCAGATCACGGCGTCGGCGTCGCCTTTTTCGGCGATCTTTCTTGCCACGAGGGGGATTTCAAAAGCGCCCGGACACCACGCCACCGTGACGCGGTCCATGTCCGCGCCATGACGCCGAAGCGCATCGAGCGCGCCATCGAGGAGTTTCTCGGAGATGAAAGCGTTGAACCGGCTCACGACGAGCGCAAAGCTCGCCTCCTGCGCCAGGAGTTGTCCTTCGATGATTTCAGGCATCCGGATGATTCGTTGCGGCGTCGTGAAGCGAGACGCGGCCGCCGTTCAAAGTGTGTGATTCGAGATAGCTGGCGCCTTGCCCGGGGTCGCCTCTGCTCTCCTGTCGCGAGGCGGGACGGTTTCTCCTGCAGGTAGCAGGTATACCCCTCACGTGGTGAGCATACCCATCCGGGCGCGGCGCCGGGCGCGGTCGAAACGAGGATAGGGGATGCTTATGTGCCCGAAGTTTTCCTCGTCCTGCTCCCGGAAGCCATGATAATCCGAACCGCCCGTTTCAAGCAAGAGAAAATCCCGGGCGATCTGACGATAATAGTCCGTCAGCATCGCATCGTGGGAAGGATGGATCGTCTCGATGCCGTCGAGGCCCATGCGAATGAGCGTCATGAGCACCTCGGTGGCGGTCCAGTGTCCGGGATGCGCGATGGCGCCGATACCCCCGGCTTCGTGGAGGAGGTCGAGGGCCTGCTCGGCCGGGAAGGGCTCCTTTGCGACGAAGGCGGGGCCGCCGTCGGCGAGGTACCGGTCGAAGGCGTCGACGTACGTCTCGACGTGTCCTCCGGCATGGAGTGCGCGCGCCACGTGGGGCCGCCCGATCACCCCGTCGCCCGACTGTTCGAGCACCGCCTCGAAGCGAAGCGGAACGCCGAGCGATTGGAGACGCTCCACCATCGCGAGCCCGCGCTCCCGGCGCCGTTCGCGATACGAGGTCAGATACTCCCGCAAGCCTGCGTGCGCCGGATCGAAGAAGTAGCCCAGCAGATGAATCTCGCGATCCCCCACCGTCACGCTCAACTCCACCCCGGAGACGACCTCCACACCGTACTCCACGCCCGCCGCCAGGGCTTCCGGCAACCCTTCGATGGTGTCGTGGTCGGTGATGGCGAGCGCCGCAAGACCGTATTCCCCGGCTTTACGCACGAGTTCCGTCGGCGAGCGTTCGCCGTCGGAGCAGTTCGTGTGGGTGTGCATGTCGGCTCGGCGCAGGTCCATTCGGTTCGGCAGTATCGTGATCGGGGCTTTCCGCTCCCTGAGGTTATCGAAACCCCTACAACTCCCCATGCGCCGGGAAGTTTTCGGAACGCCCGGGGGCGCGGCCGCGCAGCGCGTGCCGCCGCTCGCTTCCCGAGGAGATTCGCACAAAACCGTCCGAGCCCGGAAACATGGATACCCGAGACGGGCGTAAGGTCGCCTGAATCCCGGTCCCTCCCACCCACTGATCCGACGCGCATGAAACGGATGTGGAGCCCCTGGCGCTCACGGCATATCGAACGGATGTCGAACCGCGATCCGCGGGAGCCGGACGACGGCTCCATCTTCACGCGGTTGGCCGCAGAAGACCGGGATGAGGAGAACTTCATCCTCTGGCGCGGCGAACACGTCTTCGTCATCATGAATCTCTATCCGTACAACAACGGACACCTCATGATCGTGCCCTTCCGAGAGGTATCGGAATACGGAGCGTTGACCACCGAGGAGCGGAACGCCATAGCCGATACTCTCGCGCGGTGCATGCAATGGATCGATCACGCGCTGAAGCCGGAGGGGTACAACGTCGGAATCAACCAGGGGCTCGCGGCGGGGGCAGGCATCCCGCAACACCTCCACGTGCACGTCGTACCTCGGTGGCAGGCCGATACGAATTTCATGCCCGTCGTGGCCGACGTGAAAGTGATTCCCGAGGCAATGCGCGACACCTATCGCAAGCTCCGAGCGGCCATCGACGCGCTCGAATGAGTCCGCTCCGACCAAACATTAACGGTTCAGTTATCCACATCCCCGGATCCGATTCGCAGCTTTTCGTATTTTTGCCGTTCACCAATCGTCTCTCCGCATGTCCGTATCACCTCCGACCGTCGAAGAAACCGCCCTTCCGGAAGATCTCGGAGGTGAAGAACCGTCGTCGCCGCCCCCGATTTCCTGGGTGAGCATCCTCTGGCCGATCCTTCTGAGTCTCGTCGTTCTGCTGGTCATCGGGTATCTCACGTTCAACCCCGATGATCTCCGGGAGATGCTCCATCGGCTCAACCCGTGGCTGATGACGGCGGCGCTGGGCTCCGTGGCGGCACGCATCCTCTTCGGCGGCTGGCGACTCTATTACGTCTCGCACCGCCGCATTTCTTTCACGGCCGCCGTGCGGGGACAGCTGGCCTGGGATTTTGCATCGAACATCACGCCTTCGCTCGTCGGCGGCGCGCCCCTGGCAGCGTTCTACATCTCCCGCGACAGCAAGGGTAGTTCGAAAGGGCAGATTCCGGTGGGCATGGTCGGCGCGTGGATGCTCTTCGTGATGATCCTCGACCAGATATGGTTTGCGCTCTCCGTGCCCTTCGTCCTCATCGCCGCCGCCTTCATCGACGTCATCCCCGCCTCTTTTGGAAGGGTCGGCTTCTGGACCTCCGTGGTCTATTTCATCGCGCTGCTGATCTGGACGGTCGTTTTCGCTTATGCGACGCTCATGCGTCCTTCGTTGCTCAAAAAGATTGCAGAGAGGGTTTTTCGCTTGAAGGTGCTTCGGCGCTTTCAGAAGCACGTCGCCCATGAGATGAGCCAGTACGAGCACCGCGCGAAAATCCTCCGTACGCAACCGCTCCGCTTCTACGTGACGGGCTTCCTTCTGACGATGGGCACATGGATGGCCCGGTACCTTCTGCTCGTGCTGCTCATCTGGAGCGTCGTGCCCGACCTCGACGTGCTCCTCGCCTTCGCCCGCACGGCGGCGCTCACGCTCGGCTCGCTCATTCTCCCCACCCCCGGCGGCGCAGGCGGCGTCGAAGGGCTTTACGCGCTCTTCCTCGGCCCGCTCATGCCCAAAGGGATGGTGCTCCCGACCCTGATCGTCTGGCGCATCCTGGCGTATTATTTCTTCCTCGCCTCGGGCGTATTCGTCACCTTTCACACGGTGCAGAAGAACATCCGCTATCGCCGCCGCCAAAAAAGCCGCCTCGACGAAGCGCGGAACAACGGCGCGGGCGAGCTCCCGCGCCCCGAGAAGAAAGAGCCCTCCCTCTGACCGGCCCTCCCCCCGACCGATGACCGATCCTTCCCTCGTCGAACGCCGGGAACGCGCGGCGGCGTACGCCTTTCGCGGCCTCTTCCCCTACCTTCGCTTCGGCACGGCGAGCGACCGGTACGCCGGATGGATCGGACAGATCTACCCCGAGCACTACGCGAAAGCCGTCAAGACCCGCAAGCGTAAGCTCGGCGGGCGAACGTTCGAGGAACGCACCGTGCCCATCGCCTCCGTGCGCGACTACTTCGAGCATTTCGACGTGCTCGAGCTCGACTTTACGTTCTACCGCCCCCTCCTCGACGCCGAAGGCCGTCCCACGAACAACCTCTTCGTGCTCGAGCAATATGCCGATCAGGCCCCTGCCGACGCGCGATTCCTGCTCAAGGCCCCGCAGACTTTCTTCGCGCGGAAACTACGTCGGAGCCGCGAAGGCAAGGTCGTTTACGAGAACAACCCCTCTTTCCTCGATGCCGAGGGGGTCACGAAGCAGTTCATCGAACCCGCCCGCAAGCTCCTCGGCGACCGGCTCTCGGGCCTCTTGTTCGAACAGGAGTACCAGCGACGCGCCGAAAGCCCGGACCCTGTGGAGAACATCGCCGAGCTCGACGGCTTCTTCGGCGCCCTCCCCGGCGACGTACAGGCGCATCTCGAGCTGCGGTCGGCGCACCTGCTCGTCTCCCCGTACTTCGACTGGCTCGCGGATCGGGGCCTCGGCTTCGTCTTCAGCCACTGGACGTGGCTGCCGCCCCTTCGTGAGCAGTGGCGGCTGTGCGGGGCGCGGTTCACCGCCGCCGACGGGACCGCCGTGGCGCGCCTGCTGACGCCCCTCCGCATGCCCTATGCCGAGGCGTATGCGCTTGCCTATCCGTTCGACCGGCCCGTGCCGGCGTTGAGCGAGACCAAGCAAGCCCGGGACATGGTGCTCGACGCCGTCGCGCTCGCGCTTCGGGCCGAGGCCCAGGGCGCCGTGCTCCACCTCATCGCCAACAACCGCGCCTGGGGCAACGCACCCGCCCTTGCCCAGGCCATCGCCTTTCGCCTTCTCGACGAACTCGAAAAACGCTCGTGAGCACGGACGCGCCCGTCACTCGGCGCGACCGTAGTCGTCTTCGAGCCGGATGATGTCGTCCTCGAGACAGAGGCCGAGTTGCGTCTCGATGATGACCAGGTAATCCTCGCCATCGTTCTCGATGCGATGCACCCCGCCGACGGGGATCTCCACATGGTCTCCGTTCCTGACGCGCGTCACGTCCCGATCGAGCGTGAAAAGCCCTTCGCCCCGCACGATGACCCAGTGTTCGCGACGATGGCGGTGCTTTTGAAGCGAAAGCCTCTGGCCGGGGTTGACGACGATGCGCTTGACCCGGTAACCGGGCTCATTCAAATATTCTTCCCAGCGTCCCCAGGGTCGGTTGTCGGAATCGAGCAGCATATCTCAGATAAGAAATGATCGGTGAAAAAAATTTTTCGACGGCGTATACGACCGAGCACGCAAGGCCTTTACGTCCCGGCCCCGCAGGGTGGACGGCGACTCCCCGGCTTTTCATTCCGGCACGGATCAGGGGGTGGCTTCTTCGGTCACCGGCACTTCGGACGGCGCCGTCGGCGCGACCGTTTTCCCGTAGAACCGGAGCACGGCATAAAGCACCGCAATCCCAACGATTAAGCCTGCCCACCACGGCGCACCCAGCCCAACCGGGATCGTCCCCAGCACGAGACCGACGCCGCCGACGAGCAGGGCGTACGGGATCTGAGTGCTCACGTGATCGATGTGATCGCAGCCCGAGGCCATCGACGAGAGGATGGTGGTGTCGGAGATGGGTGAGCAGTGATCGCCCCAGACGGAGCCGGCCAGGATGCACGCGATGGTGGAATAGAGCACGTGATAATGAACGGGGTCGGCCATGCCGTTGGCCATGAGCACGGCCCACGAGAGCGGCACCACGAGCGGGAGCAAAATGCCCATCGTGCCCCAGCTCGATCCGGTGGCGAAGGCCGTCGCCGCCGAGAGGATGAAGACGATGGCCGGCACGAACGCGGGCGGGAGCGTGTCGCCGAGCAGGTGCACGAGGTAGTCGGCGGTGTGGAGCACCTCGGTGATCGAGGAGAGCGACCAGGCCAGCACAAGAATGATCATGGCGAAGAGCATCGCCTTGAGCCCCGAATACCACGCGTCGATGGCTTCGTGGAGCGTGAGGATGCGCTGCCCGATCGAGAGGCCCACGGCCGTGAGCACGCTGAGCAACGAGGCCCACATGAGCGACTTGTACGAGTCCGCCGAGCCGATGATGTCGCGGAGCGTTTCGCCCTCACCCGTGACGTAGAGGCCGACGAGCACGGTCCCGATGAGCACTACGATGGGGAGGACGGCGTTGATCACGCGGTGCGGCTTGTCCGGCTTCGGCTGCACGTCCTTCCCCTCCGCCGCCTCTTCGTCCACGCTCGCGCCGGGCCGGAGCACCTGTCCGGTCGTCCGGGCGCGCACCTCGGCCCGGTACATCGGCCCGAAGTCGCGATTCGTCCAGGCGATGAGAAACACGAAGAAGATCGCGAGGATGGGGTAGAAGCTGTACGGGATCGAACTGAGAAAAATCGAATAGGCGGCCTCATCGTAGCCTTCGATCTTCGATACGGCGTCGCCGATGAGACCCACCTCGAAGCCGATCCACGTGGTGACGAGCGCGAGCGCCGAGACGGGCGCCGCCGTCGAGTCGACGATGTAGGCGAGCTTTTCGCGGGAGATCCGCAGCCGGTCGGTGACGGGCCGCATCGTATTGCCCACCACGAGCGTGTTGGCGTAGTCGTCGAAGAAAATCGCCACGCCGAGCGCGCCCGTGGCGATCTGCCCGCGCCGGGCGTCTTTCGCCCAGCGGACGATATGGTTGACCACGCCCTGCATGCCGCCGTTGCGGGAGATGATGCCCACCATGCCTCCGATCATGAGGGAGAACAGGATGATGGCCGCGTGATCGGGGTCGGAGAGGGCGCCGAGCACGTAGACCTGGAACGAATCGAGCACGCCCTGCCAGAAGCCGAGCCCTCCGCCCGCCACCGTCCACGCGCCGATCCACAGGCCGAGGAAGAGGGCCGGCACCACCCGTTTGAAAGCCAGCGCCACGGCAATGGCCAGCAGCGGCGGCACGATAGAGAGCCACCCGGGTGTGGAACGCGTCGAGGCCTCTCGCAGCACCGCGCCGTCGCGCATGAGGGTCAGCCGAACGCGCCCGCTCTCGGAGGTCGTCAGCCCTTCGGCCACGAGCACCCGCTCCCCGTCGACGCGTCGGAATTCGAGCGGGAACCGTTTCCCGTCCATGAGCACGGCATACGTCGCCGCCTGCTCCTCATCGAAGAGGACGTCGGGGCTCCGCACCGTGACGGTGAACGGGATGTCGTTGAGCACCACGCGGGGCACTTCGAACGTGTATTCCTGCGCCGCCGCCGGCAAAGAGACGAGCGTCAAAAGGAGAAGAAAACGAAGGCGTAGCATAGACGGGAGGGATTCGATGGAAACGGGCAGGGTCATTCCGAGGTCCCGAAAATTCGGTCGCCCGCGTCCCCGAGGCCGGGGCGAATGTAGGCATGGTCGTCGAGCTCGCGGTCGAGGGCGGCGGTGAAGACGGCGACTTCCGGATGCGCCTCGGTGAGCGCCTTCACGCCCTCGGGCGCCGCCACGAGGCAGACGAACGTGAAGCGCCGCGCCCCGCGCTCCTTCAGGTGGCGTACGGCGCCTACGGCGCTCCCGCCCGTGGCAAGCATCGGATCGACGACGAAGACGCGGGCCGTCTCCAGCCCGCCCGGGATGTTGCTGTAATAGTCCACCGGCCGGTGCGTCTCCTTGTCCCGATACATGCCCAGATGTCCGATGCGGGCCGTCGGAAGGAAGCGGATGAATCCATCGACCATGCCGAGGCCCGCGCGCAGGATGGGCACCACGATCACCTCGTCCGCCACCTCATAACCGGTCGTCCGCTCCAGGGGCGTCTCGATGGGGAACGAGCGGAGGCGGAGATCGCGCATCGACTCATAGGCCAGGATGGCGGCCGCATCCGAAAGCGTCTTCCGGAACAGTCCGTGCGGGGTATCGCGCCGCCGGAGGATGGTCACATCCCGGCGCAAGAGCGGATGATCGACGATGGTCAGGTTCTTCATGGAAGGTCCGTCGTGCCGGGTTTGGAACTCAGTGGGCGTCTTTTTTCGCCTTCTTCTCCGCCCGCAGACGCGCCCGGACCTCTGCATTTTCCAACCACGGCTTCCGCTCGAAATAACTCTTTGTGATCCGGCTGAGCAATCCCGAGAGCAGGACGAGGGTGATGACGTTGGGCAAGGTTACGAGCGAGAGGGCCACGTCGCCGATGTCCCAGATGGTGGTGACCGCCACCACGGCGCCGAGGAAATGCATGACGAGGAAGACCATTTTGTACGGCAGGATGGCCCGTTTGCCAAAGAGATAGTTGGCGCAACGATCGCCGTAATAGCTCCACGAGATCGCCGTGGAGATGGCGAAGAGGAAGACGCAGATGAGCACCACCCACCGCCCGAGCGGCGCAAGTCCGACGGGTTCGAGTCCCCGCTGGAAGCCGAGCGAGGTGAGCGGGGCGCTGTTCTTGACCGCATTGCCGTAGAGCGCGTCGTATTCCTGCCCCGACGCATCCCGCGCCACCCCTTCCGACGGAAAGATGACGCCGCTAAAGACGGTCGTGTGATCTTCGTCGAGGTAGAGGGTATCGACCGGGACGTCGAAATATGCGAACCGAGCGTCCTCGTCGCCTTCCACGACCGGGATGCCCTCGCGCACTTCCAGCCGTTCGGGCGCCCGGATCGAATCGTAATTGCCCTTCGCGTCGATCTCCAGGTACGAGATGTTGTTGTCGTTGAGCGGGATGGTCGTCGGCACCTTGGCATCGAAGACGCCCGTGGCGACGATGACGAGCCCGGTGGTGGTGCAGATGACGATCGTGTCGATGAAGGGTTCGAGCAGGGCCACGACGCCTTCCGAGACCGGCTCGTCGGTTTTCGCCGCCGAGTGGGCGATCGGGGCCGAGCCCTGCCCCGCCTCGTTCGAGAAGAGCCCTCGCTGCACCCCGTACCGCATCGTCACGAGGAAGAGACCGATGCCCGTGCCGGCGACGCCTGCCGTGGGATTGAAAGCTTCGACGATGATCCGCCCGAGCGCCGCGGGCACGGCTCCGGCGTTGAGGATCAGAATGAACAACGCGCTGACGACGTACAGCCCCGCCATCACCGGCGCGAGGATGCCCGTCACCGCTCCGATGCGCTTGATCCCGCCGATGATGACGATGCCCACGAGCGTGGCCGTCACAAGCCCGGTGATCCACGTGGCGACGCCGAAGTTCGAGGCGACTTCGGTCGCAATGGTGTTGGCCTGAATGGCGTTGCCGGTCATGAAGGAAGTCAGCATGAGCATGAAGGCGAAAAAGACCGCCACGGGTTTCCAGTTCCACCCGTAGACCTCCTTCATCCCCTTCTCGATATAGTACATCGGACCGCCGGCCACCGAGCCTTCCCAGGCCTTTCCCCCGTCGATGTTCACGCGATAGTATTGCGCGAGCGTGACCTCGCTGTATTTGGTGGCCATGCCCAGGAGGGCCGTCATCCACATCCAGAAGAGCGCGCCCGGCCCTCCCCAGTGGATCGCCAGCGCCACCCCCGCGATGTTTCCGATGCCGACCGTGGCCGAGAGCGCGGTGGTGAGCGCCTGAAAGTGGGAGACGTCGCCGGGCTCGTTCGGATCGTCGTACTTACCCGAGGTGACCGCAAACCCATGCGCCAGTCGCCGTACCTGAATGAACCCGAGACGGAGCGTCAAGAAAACACCCGCCCCCAGCAGACCGATGACGAGGACGGGTGACAACAGGTCATTTGCCAAGTCAATGAAATGAGCCAGCGCTTCCATAGAGTCAGTGTGAGATGAGTGCGTGATACGGGAGACCTGTGGCATGGCCCCGCCCGGCGGTGGACCCGAGGCTTCGCGGGTGGATAAAAAATGAGGGGGTACGGAGCGCCGCACTCCCGTCATCGCAAAGCGTCAAGCGGGCAAAATATAACGCCCCCGGTACAGCCGAGCAAACCCATTGCCGCGCACCCGACGGGAAGACGCCCCGGAAATGAATCACGCCTCGTGAAGGGTCTCCGGATCCACCTCTACGAGTTGTCCCTTCACGAAGGCAAGCGTCCGGGCGGGAAACTTGCGGACGAGGCGGTAATCGTGCGTCGCCATGAGGACGGTCATGCCCTGCCGGTGCAAGCCGAGGAGCAACTTTTGTATCTCGTCGGCCACGGCGGGATCGAGGTTGCCCGTGGGCTCGTCGGCCAGGAGAATCCACGGCTCGTTGACGATGGCGCGGGCGATCACCACACGCTGCTGTTCACCGCCGGAGAGTTCGTGCGGATAACGTTTGCGCTTGTGGCTCAGCCCGACGCGCGAGAGCGTCTGCAACACCCGATTCTTCACCTGCGCCCCGCTCTTCCCCGTCGCATACAGGGCAAAGGCGACGTTCTCGAAGACGTTCCGATCGGGCAAGAGTTGAAAATCCTGAAAGACGACGCCGAGGGACCGGCGAAGGTACGGCGTGTCCCGGGGACGAATGGTGTCGCTCCGGTAGTCACCGATGCGAACGACGCCGGCGTCGGGCAGCACGTCCATGTACATCAGGCGCATGAGGGTCGTCTTCCCGCTGCCGGTCGGCCCGACGAGGTAGACCATCTCCCCCCGGCGGATATGCAGCGAGAGGTCCTCGAAGACGACGCGCTTCGAACCGTTGGGAAGCGTGTGCGAGACCGTGACGTGCTTCAGTTCGATCAAGGTCGGAGCGTGCTGGGGTTGGAAAGGCGAACACTCATCGAGCGCGCGGGCTGCAGTATACCAAATCCGCCGGACATCCGGAGGCGCTCTCGTCGGGTCAGGTGGCCTGCGACGCGGCGGGGCGGCGCACGACCCAGTGGACGCGCTCGGAGTCCGCCTTCGCCTCCCGCTTCGAGAACCCGTCATAGGCAGCCTCGATCTCGAAGCCGGCCTCCTCGACGAGCGCGCGGATCTCATCCGGCGTATACGCCTTCTGTACGTGGGTTTCGAGGAACGTGCGCCCGGTCACCGTCAGTTCGAACGTCGTCGTGTGGAGGCGCGTCTCCCGGTCGTATCGACTATGACGGCGGAAACTGAACGCATCGTAGGAGCCTTCGTCCTCGAAAAGCGCCTCGTTGTTCTCCGAGTTCGCCGGGGTGCTCTGATCGAAGAGGAAGAGGCCGCCGGGCCGGAGGGCTTCGAACGTACAGCGGAAGAGGGCGCGTATGGCGTCCGTCTCCAGGAGGTAGTTCAGCCCGTCGTAGACGAGCAGCGCCACGTCCACGGGCGCTTCGACGCGGTAGTTCGTGAAGTCGGCCACCTCGAAGAGCAGGTCCACGCCCGTCATCTCGGCTTTGGCCCGCGCCACGCGGATCATCTCCGGCACGGCGTCCGTCCCGGCATAGCGATACGGCCCCATGGGCGCGAGTTCGAGCGCGAGCGAGCCCGTGCCGCAGCCAAGTTCGAGCACCGTCTGCGCCTCGGGAAGGAAGGTGCGGATCAGTCCGTGCACGTACGCGGCCCAGAAAGCGTAATCCACGTGCTCCATCACCACGTCATAACCCGCCGCGAGCACGGAATACGGGGGCGTCTCTCTCCGATCCGATGGATCCGTCATGGGGCTCTTTCAACGCTGGTTACCGAAAAGGTCTGCGCCCCGCTCAACTCGCCTTCCGGCGGCTCAAGGGCGGGCGGCGGCGGGCTATGTCGATGGCGAGATAGATGGCGCTCCGCATGCTCCCCGGCGATGCTTTCCCGCTCCCGGCAATGTCGTAGGCGGTGCCGTGGTCGGGCGAGGTGCGGACGATCGGCAAACCCGCCGTAAAGTTGACGCCGGTGTCGAAAGCGAGCGTCTTGAACGGCACGAGGCCCTGATCATGATACATGGCGAGCACGGCGTCATAGTTCCGGTACCCGCTCACGGCGAAGAAGCCGTCCGCCGCGAAAGGACCGAAAACGAGCCGCCCTCGCTCGCGTGCTTCTGCGATGGCCGGGAGGATGAAATCTTCCTCTTCGTGCCCCATCACGCCCCCGTCGCCCGCGTGCGGGTTCAATCCGAGGACGGCGATCCGGGGTCGGGCAATGGCGAAATCACGGATGAGACTCTCGCTGATGATCTCCACCTTTTCGAGGATCGCCTCCCGCGTGACGTACTTCGGCACGTCCCATATTGCGAGGTGGCCGGTGACGAGCCCCACCCGGAGTTTGTCCGCGATCATCATCATCGTGAAGCGCTCGCATCCGGTGCGACGGGCGATGAACTCCGTGTGTCCCGGCTCCCGGTAGCCCGCCATGGCGATGGCTTCTTTCGAGATCGGAGCCGTCACCATGGCGTCGACCTCACCGCTCATGCACAGATCGACGGCGCGCGCGACGGCCTGCATCGCCAGCTGCCCCCCCGCCTCGGTGATCGCGCCGAACTGCACGTCGAACGACGACCCGCCGGTCACGTCGAGGACGGTGATTCCTCCTTGCTCGATGCGCTCCGGCGCTTCATGGACGATGCGGAGCCGGAGATCCCCGAAGCCGAGCCTGGCGGCATGCACCCGGAGCACCTCCGCCGAGCCGATGACGAGCGGCTCCATGTATTTATTCAGCCGGGAGTCGGCAAGGCATTTGATGACGACTTCCGGCCCGATGCCGTTGGGATCGCCGAGCGTAACGGCCAGGCGCGGACGTTCCCGCCGAGCGGGCGTGTCCTGGCCTGTCTCTGAAAACGGATCCATCATGATGACGCTCCTCCCCGAGGGGGCTGTAAAAATGATCGGTAGGGAAAAGCCCCCGGCGGAGCTTGTGGATGCTTCCCCTGCCGCCGCTCACCGACGCTCGTCACGATTTGCGCGGGCGGGCGTACCCCCGGAGGAAATCGGCGAGGAGACGCACCCCGAAGCCGGTCCCCCCTTTCGGTCGATAGGGCTTCGGCTCTTTCAGAAACGACGGCCCGGCAATGTCGATGTGGATCCACGGATAGTCGACGAAGTGTTCGAGGAATTTCGCCGCGGTGATCGACCCGGCTCCGCGCCCGCCGATGTTCTTGATGTCGGCGACGTTGCTCTCGATGAGTTTTCCGTACTCTTCGTACATCGGGAGCGGGTGCACGCGGTCGCCGGTTCGGTCGCCGGAGGCGCGCAGGGCTTCGAGAGAAGCGGCGGTCTCGGCGTCGTTCGTCATGACGGCGGCACACTCGTTGCCGAGGGCCACCACGGCGGCTCCGGTGAGTGTGGCCAGGTCGATCACGAGTTCCGGGCGATAGGTCTTCGCATACGAGAGCGCGTCGGCGAGGATCATCCGGCCCTCGGCATCGGTGTTGAGCACCTCCACGGTCGTGCCGGAGTGCATCCGTACGACCTCGCCCGGCACGTAGGCATTCCCGCCGGGGCGGTTGTCCGTGGCCGGGATGAGGCCCACCACGTAGACCGGCGTCTCCAGCCTCGCGACGGCCTCCATTGCGCCGACGACCGCCGCCGCGCCTGCCATGTCGGATTTCATGTACTCCATCGAGCCTTCCGTCTTCTTGAGCGAAAGCCCGCCGGTGTCGAAGACGACGCCTTTGCCCACAAGCACGACCGGGCGCTCGTTGACGGCGTGCTCCGGCCGCCAGGTCAGCACGGTGAACGTGGGCGGCTCGACGCTCCCCCGGTTCACGGCGAGGAGACCGCCCATCCCCTCCGCTTCGATGAGCGCTTTGTCCCATACCTCGGCTTCATACCCGTACTTCTTCGCCGAGCGCTCGATGGCCTTCGCGAAAAGCACGGGCGTCTTTTCATGAGGCGAGAGGTTGACGAGGTCGCGCGCCGACATGACGCTCTCGGCGAGGATGCGTCCGCGCTCGGCCCCACGACGGCTCGTCTTGTCCTGATCCGAACTGTGGAGGACGATGCGTTCCGGCCCGGAGAAAGCTTGCTTCGCGTCGGTCTTGTACCGCAAAAATCGATAGGCGGCCAGCATGAACCCTTCGATGAGACTCTGGCTCACCACCTCGGCGTCGAGCGCGAGCACCGGCGCGGAGATACCGACCGTCTCGGCCTTCGCCGTCTCGACGAAGCGAACGCCTTCGGCCACGGAACGACGGACTCGCTCGGCGTCGACGCCGGCGGCGGCCCCAAGGCCCACCAGCGCTACGCGCCGGGCATTCGCTGTTTCCGGATAGATCAGCACGCCGCTGCCCGGCGTCCCCTTGAAATCGGCGGCCGCTCGGCCTGCCGAGGGACCGAACACCTCTTCGAGCTCGGCAAGCGCCGCCTGCACCCTGTCCTCGGTCACGGGGATCAACAGCAGGTCGACGTCAAGCTCTCGAAGCGGAATCGTTGTGACGGATACTTTCATGATGGCGATTTTTTTGACTGAATGTCGAGCAGTGAAGAAAGATAGGCCTCATCCTCGGGAGAGAGCGTCTCATCCTCTACGGGCGCCTCATCTTCGAGGGCGAGGAACCGGGGCGCGGCGCGGATGACCTCCCGGATGGTTTCCTCGAGCGAGCGGGTGATGAACGCTCCGGAGGCATTGCGATGCCCGCCGCCGCCGAAATGCTGCGCCCATTCGTGCACGAACGCCGTGCCTTTCGAACGGAAGCTGACCTTCGTGCCGCGCTCGGTCTCCGTGAAGAGCAGCGCCGCCTCCACGCCCTCGATGGAAAGCACGTAGTTGACGAAGCCCTCGGTCTCCGAGACGTCCGCACCCGTCTCTCGGAGCGCCCGCTGCGAGACGATCATGTAGCCGACGCGTCCGCGATACCGGAGCGTGAGCGTGTCGAGCGTGCGGCTGAGCAGACGCAGCCCCTCGACGGTTCGCGTATCGAAGAGTGCGGTGTGAATGGGTGTGGGCCGTATGTCGCCGCGTTCGAGCAGGTCGGCCACGATTCGGTGCACCCGCGCGTTGACCGTGCTGTACCGAAACGAGCCGGTGTCGGTCATGATGGCCGTGTACAGGGCCGTGGCTATCTCCGCGTCGATGAGACCGGGGTCCAGAGCCGTGATGATCTCATAGACGAGCTCACCCGTTGAGGACGCCGACTCGCGGCGGTGCATGAGATCGAACCAGTCTTCCGGGCCGGGATGATGATCGATGAGCACCTTGACCGCCTCGCTGTTGCGCACCGCCTGCCCGAGCTTGCCGATGCGCGCGACGCCGTTCGTGTCCACGACGAAGATGACGTCCGCGCCGGCAATGCGCTCCCGCTGGCTGAGCGATCCTTCGAACACCTCCACGTCGGAGACTCCGGGGAGCCAGCTCAGGTTGTAGGCGAGACGGTCGCTGTTGATCATCGAAACCGATTTGCCAAGTTTTTTGAGCAACCGGCCCAGCCCCAGTTCGGAGCCGACGGCGTCGCCGTCGGGGCGAAGATGAGTGGTGATGACGAAGCGCTCGTGCGCGTGTATGAGGGAAATAATTGGTTCGATCATTCGAATCTCCTGCCTTCAGAAATAGCCCATTCTAAACGCGGCCCTGGTCCAAATGTTCGACCGGGCAAGGCCTCTCCACGGCGTCTCCACAAGCCCGGCACGGAGCCGGAAACCCCTTCTGTCCTCGATCCAATCGCTTGATCCCGGTCCCTTCGAACGTCCGAAAAATCCTGTTTATGCCCATCCCGCGACGATGGATTTTTTTCGAAGCGGGAGGTTATATCCGGAGTCCCTCATGTGTTTTATATGAAATGCCCATCGCTGACCGAAAAATGTCATGTCCGTCTCCCTTCCCCCCTCCGAAAAACGCCCCGCGCTGAAGCTTCCCCATCATTTCTATGGTTGCCGGGACGCCGTCTTCGAGGTCACGCTCCACGAGCCGCCGGCCTCGCCTCGCGCCGTTCCCGAAGCGTTCGTGCACGACCTCTGGCGCACACAACGTTTCGCTCCGGAGGCGTTGAACACCTCGGACGGACGGGCCGTCGAGGTCATCACGCCCGGCGCGCTCAACCCCGACGCCGGCCCCGACTTCTCCGGCGCGCGCCTGCGCATGGGAGAGATCGAGTGGGCGGGCGACGTCGAGATCCACGTGTCTTCGGGTGCGTGGTTCGAACACCGTCATCATCGCGATGCCCGGTACAACGGCGTCATTCTCCACGTCACGCTCTTCGCCGACCTGTGGACGGGCGGGCTGCTGCGAGAGGACGGCAGCGTGATTCCGGAAATCACGCTTTTCCCTCACCTCGACGCGCCGCTCCACCGCCTCCTCCACCGCTTCCACACCCGCGCCGAGGACGAACTCCCGTGCGAGTCCGCCTGGCCCCGTGTGCTTGCCTCCGTCTCTCGCCCCTGGATCGAGCGGTTGGCCCTCGAGCGCATGGAAGCGCGACGCCGGGCGCTGGAGGCACGCTATCTCGCCGCGCCGGACCTCGAAGCGCTCCTCCACGAACGCCTCTTTGCCGCGCTCGGCTACGCCAGGAACGCCGCTCCGATGACCGAGCTCGCCCGCCGTCTCCCGCTCGCCCGGATGCGCCGCATCGAGGACCCGCGCGACCTCGAAGCGCTCCATTTCGGAACGGCCGGACTCCTCCCTGCGCCGGCCGACCTCCTCGATGCGGACCGGGAAACCGCCGACTACGTGATGGATCTCCACGAGCGCTTCGAGCGACTCCGACACGGCCTGCCGGTCCAACCGATGGAGCGGGCTTCATGGCGTTTCTTTCGGCTGCGCCCGGCCAACTTCCCCCCGCTCCGTATCGCCCAGGGAACGGCGCTCCTCCGGTCCTTCCTTCGCCACGATCCCCTCGGCGCCCTCCTCACCGCGCTCGACGCCCCCGCTCCGGCGGCAGCGCTTCGAAGCGCGCTCTTCGTCCGTCCCCCGTCCTTCTGGGACCGCCACGTCCGCCTGGAGAGGGCCGCGCGCCCCCGCAACCCCTCCCTCGGCGCATCCCGCGTGGATGCGCTGCTCGTCAACGCCGCCCTGCCGGTCCTGCTCCTTCTCGCCGATCAGCGCGGCGACCCGGCCCTCGAAGCGCGGATCTTCGACGTCTTGCGCTCGCTCCCCCCGGAAAAGAATGAAGTCACCCGCCGGTTCGATGCGCTCGGCGCACCCTCCGGAGACGCCCTCCAGACGCAGGGTCTGCACCAACTCTACCGCACGCGATGCCGGAACGGGCGGTGCCTCTCTTGCCCCGTCGGGCAGTTTTTGCTCGGAACCGGTTGTGCGTGAGGACCGGCTCCGGGTATCTTGGATCCGCCCACAGGCTTCCTCACCAAATCCACGTCGCACTCGTGCTCATCCGCCTCGTCCGCATGACCTTCCACCCTGACCGGGTGGAAGATTTCCACACGCTCTTCTCAAGGGTTGCCCCCCGCATCCAGTCCTTCGAAGGCTGTCTCCACCTCGAACTCTGGCGGGATGCGCGATACCCCAACATCCTTACGACCTACAGCCACTGGACCGGACCTGAAGCCCTTGATCAGTACCGCAAAAGCGCCCTTTTCAAGGAAACATGGGCGGACACGTCCCGTCTCTTCGTCGCCCCGCCCCGGGCTTACAGTCAGTTTCGGGTTCGCTCCGAAAAGATGAACACGGGGGTCGCTTAGTTATTCTCCTTATCCGCCGATAAAAGTATCGGCCCCACCCGTTTCTTTACCGGACAGGTACGAGAGATCACTCACTCATACACCGCTCCCGCCACCATAATTTTTTCTCACTCTATTTGAATGGCGGCTTCAGTGCCACGGCGCCCGCCGGGAAGCAAAATGACGACCCCGACAAGAACGTCCTTGAAGGCAGAGCGCAAGAAAAAAGTGCCCGATCTCGATCTGCGCTTCCCTCCTCTGCCGCGGACAGTAAAGGAAGTGTCCACGCTCCTTGCCGAGCAAACCGACATCCCCGACACCCCGAGACTCACCGAGATCATCCACAACGACCCGGTGATGGCCGCTTCGGTCTTGAAGCGAATCAACTCCGCTTATTTCGGCGTCCGTCGGCACGTGAGCGATGTCACCAAGGCCGTGCGCCTGCTCGGCTTCCTGGAGGTCTGCAATATTGTCCTCGCCTCCGCGATGATGAGCCTCCGAGACGTCGTCAAGACCCGGATGCAGGCGAATATCTTCGAGCAAATCATGCAGGCAAGTGTGGGAACGGCTTCCTATGCGCTCGAACTGACCCATTACCTGAAAATTCCATACCGTGAAATCGCGTTCACGTCCGGGATCCTCCATGCTTCGGGCCGTCTCGTATTGCTCCACAATCGGCCCGCCGAATACGAACGTCTCTGGCGAGGCTGCGCACCGGGGACTATGCCGACGGCCGAGGCCGAGCGTGCGCTCTTCGGCGTAGACCACTCGTTGCTCGGCGGCATGGCCGTCGATCACTGGCATCTTCCGTCGAGTGTGGTGCAGGTCGTCCGCTCGTACCTGACGCCCGGCCACATCAAAGAGCCGAAGCTTCGGGTCATCGCCCTGGCCGTATCCGTGGCGGCCTCGGCTACCGAACAGTTGTGCATGAACCCCGGGAACACCAACCTGCGGTTCGAAGCCAAGACGGCGCTCCGCATCCTTGCGCGCTCTTCCGAAGTCACTACGCAGGAATTGATCGAATTGATCGAGGCCAGGCGAACGAGCGTGACGGAATTCATGGCCTCCATGGTCTACTCGCCCTGAGTTGAGGCTCAGACGGGTTCGCTCGCGCCTGCAGGCGATCGCATGCCGCTCTCCATCGCACAAGGAACGAGGTCACAGGGAAATGCTGACGCCGCCGCGCATCTCACGTCCCGGGCCGGGTAGTCCCAGTTGTGGAAGGCTCGCTTCGTCCGTCACGTTATCGGCACGAACGAAGAACTCGGCAAAGATCTGACGTCGGGGCAGGAACAGGCGATACGCCAGTCGCCCGTTGAGCACCAGCGAAGTCGGCAGAGGCTCGAGGGTATTGTCCTCGTCGAGGGCATAGGCGCGGCCCGTATAGACGGACTGAAACGTGAGGGAGAGCCCCCACGGCGCGTTGTAGGTCAGCGTCAGGGTGCTGAGCCACTCCGGTTTTTCTACGAGCGGACGGTCGGGGCCGTCATCGACGAAGGCCCGAGTCCTCATCCACGTGACATGGCCCTGAAGCATCCACCGGGGCACGAGGGTCGTCGTTCCCACCAACTCGATGCCGTAAACCCGGCTGCCGTCGAGGTTGATGCGCTGTCGCCGTCCGTCCGCCGTCCGTCGCTGATCGATGGTGTCGAAGGTGCGGTTCAGGAAGACGATTGCCTCGCCGGCCACTTTTTCCGAATGCAGAACCAGCCCCGTCTCCCCGAGGAAGGAAGATTCGGGTTTGAGATTCGGATTCACGAGGAAACGCCGGAGCGCCGCTCCGAAAAGCTCGCGCATGGTGGGGAAGCGCACCTTTCGCCCGGCAGACGCTTTGAGCGAGAGCGTTTCGTTGAGCGTATAGACCACCCCCGAGGTGACGCCGTAATCGAAAGTGGGCGCGCGGGGCGGTTTGTCTCCGGTGCGCGGCGTAGCGATGCCGTCGAGGCCGGCGCCGACGACGAGGTCGAAGCGTTCGCCGAACCGAATGTCGTATTCCGAGCCGAAGCTGTAAATGTTCTGCCGGTAGACCAGGCGTGGGCCGAGATCGGGCCGTCCGGCATCATCAAAGGCCGTGTCACGCTGGCGGTGGGTGGACGTGAGCGCGTTCAGGGAGAGACTGAGCGCGCCGTCTCCCAGAAGCCGCCGATAAATGAGGCGCGAGCCGAAGGTGACATCTTCATCCTCTTCTCGGTCGCTGATCCGGTCGTAAGCAACGGACGTGAACTGCTCGATGGTTTGCATGAAGCGGCTGCCCCACACGGCCCCGCGCAGACGCCCGCCTTCCCCGAGCCCCATCGCGCCGTTGAAGATGAGCATGGTGTTTCGCCAGGTCGGATAGCGCCAGAAGCGCACGCGGTCCACTTCGGGATTGAGATGACTCTCGGGCGCCACCCCCTTTTCCCCATCGACGTGAAGCACCGAGAGGCCGATCTCGGCGTCGTTCCTGAACCGAAGGCTGCCGCGACTGAAAAGCGTGAAAAGGTCTCGGTCGGTATTCGTTCGACGATCGGGATCCGACTGGCTGTACGGCAGATCCACCCCATCAGGCAGCGCTACGGCCTTCCGCGTGGCATATCCAGCCGAGCCTGCATAACTGAAGCGTCCCTTCGAGAGCAGATACGTTGCCATACCCTGGCGGAAGCCGTGCGAACCCACCATGCCCGTAGCTTCGGCGAAACGGCCGGAACGTCCGAGCGAGCGCGAGGTCATGTTCACCGCGCCACCGATCACGTTGGCGCCGTAGAGCACGGACGGGACGCCCTTGGCGACGGTCATCCCCCCCACGATGCCGACCGGGATGAGACTCAGATCTACCCGATTGTCCCACGGCACGTTGACGAGCGCCCCGTCGAAGAAGAGGGCGAGTTGCCGTTCCCCCGCATTGCGAATGTAGACGAGCGTCTCGCCCCGCGAGTTGGTCTGAACGAAGGCGGAAGGGATCAGCCGGGCCACTTCGGAGACCGACACGGCGTCTTCCCGTACGAGCGAGGCAAGAGAGACCTTCTGCATGGTCATCGGGGGGACGGCCTCCACCTCCTCGGCCCCCACCACGATCTCCGCCAACTCATACGAACGAAGAGAATCCGCCTCGTTCGTCCCCGATTGCGCATGCACAGAAAACGGAACGGCGAAAAAAAGGAGGAAGCACGAAAGGAGACGCCGTCGGACGAACACGCGCCGGCGCCCATGCGCCGCCCTCCCTTCGGCGCGAGGATTCTTGCTTCTTATCACGATCGATTGGTCTCGGCTGATCTGTCCATCATCGGGCGGCGGGCACGTCCTTGCCGGACCACCCTAACTGTTCAAGCCCCCCCCTGTTCCACCCCGTATGCGGGACTTTCTCAACCGAGTTTCACCCACCGAAAGCCGCCGCCACCCGGGCCACCGTGGGATTGTAGATTTGTTCTTCGATCCGGCGATAATACGGCGGGACCTTCTGATAATGGGCCGAAGCCGCGCGTTTTTCGAGCGTTTCTCTCAGGCCGAGCATCTCTTCGAGCACGCTCCGATACCCGTCGTGCACGAGGAATTGTTCGGAGACGACCGCCCCGAGCGCCCGGCTCGCCGCCCGATACGAGGCCCCGTCCTTGAGCCGGTCGTACGCGGCCCGATGCGCTTCGAGCAGGGCCGCATGCTTCTCTACGACCCGCTGATATTCCTCGACGTACGAGATCAGGTTGCGATGGGCGGAAGCGAGGGTCTGAAGGGTCTCGGCATCGGAGCGCGCCCGGTCCAGCTCCTTCGCAAACCGTTCGTTGGCCTGATGGATCTGAGCAACGGCAGCCTCTTCCGAGCCGTAGCCGCCATAGGTGCGGCAACCGGTCAGCACAAAGCCGACAAACAGGAGAATCGCGAGGGTGGGAATGGACTGAAGGGCGCGTGTTTTCATCGTGATGCGATAAGGATGCGACAGGGAAGTCTTGGAGTGTGCGTTCGAAAGCGTTCCGCTTCGGGTCGGAATATCCCCAACTTCAGCCTGGGGAGCACCCCCTTCGAAGCAATTCCACGCTTTTTTCAAGGGCCGCGCAACGGCGCGCGGAAGGTTCCGGCTTGCCGGGCACATTCGTCCATGCCCGGAAGGCAGCTCAGATAATGGTGTCGTCCGGGATCTCCGCGTTTTTGGGAATGACGACGATCCCGTCCCGGATGTAAAAATTCGGTCCCTCGCCCTCCTGCACGTGCTCCCGGTTCTTGATCACGCATCGTTTCCCGATGCTTCCGTTCCGGTCTATGATGGCCCCTTCGATATACGACTCTTCCTCCACACCGGGCCGGGCGGGACCTTCGACCGGATCCCGCAGCGACACATCATGCCAGGGAAAGTAGTCGGCCCCCATGAACACGGTATCCTTGATCGTGGTGTTGTTGCCGATGTACGAGCGCAGTCCGATGACCGAGTTCGTAATCTGGCTGTTCACGATGATGCTCGCCTCAGCGATGATCGAGTCCTGGATGTACGAATTCTGGACTTTTGCCGGCGGCAGCATGCGGGCGTTCGTATAGAGGAGCCGTTTGGGGTTGTAGATGTCGAATTGCGGGTGCCGCTGGGCAAGCATCAGGTTGGCGTCGTAGAAGGAGCGGATGGTTCCGATGTCGCTCCAGTAGCCCGAGAACGGATAGCTGACCACCCGTCGCTTCCGGATCGCGCTCGGGATGATCTCTTTCCCGAAGTCATGCGCCTCCGGATGGTCGGCGAGCAAATCCCGCAGCACTCCACGGCTGAAAATGTAGATGCCCATGGACGCCAGAAATACCCGCCCGGCAGCTTGCATCTCTTCGCTCACCGGACTCTCCTTCCCAGCAAGTTCCTCCGCCGGAGGTTTCTCATAGAACTCGGTGATCAAGTGATCCGCATCCGTTTTCAAAATGCCAAAACCGGGCGCCTCCCGGGCCGTGACGGGGATCGAGGCGATGGTGATGTCTGCCTCGTGTTCCTTGTGATGCGCCGCCATTTTTCGGTAATCCATCGAATACAACTGATCGCCCGAGAGGATGAGCACGTAGTCGTAGCGGAAGTTGGCTACGTGGATCATGCTCTGACGTACGGCGTCGGCGGTGCCCTGAAACCAGTCCTTCGAGTAGGGGGTCTGCTCGGCCGCCAGGATCGAGACGAAGCCCTGTCGGAAGCGGTCGAACCGATAGGCGCGGGCGATGTGACGGTTCAGACTGGCGGAGTTGAACTGCGTGAGGACGAAAATACGGGAAATGCCGGAGTTGATGCAGTTGGAGATCGGCACGTCGATGAGGCGGTACTTGCCTGCGAGCGGCACCGCCGGTTTCGCCCGGTGCTTCGTGAGTGGGAAGAGCCGCGTGCCGGCGCCGCCTCCGAGAATGATGGCAATAATTTCGTCCATATGGATAATGTTTGGATAACTCGAGGAACAGGGAAGGGCAAGACTCGCAGCGGTCTCTCTCGGCAGGAAAAACCCACGCTTCCAGGGCCGCCGGAATGAAGGGAACGTACTAAGCGCACCGTACGGGTTCAAGTCCGCGGCGCCTTCAAAGGATTTTTACAGGTAAAGAATTTGTTTCCGCCCTCCCCGGTCAGTATGTTTTTCGCTGCCATGGAGGCGTCAGGAAATCAGATTTTGTCCGGAGACTCCTCGATGGCAGGCGTTTCAATCCCCACCCACGACGCTCCCCCTACTTGTGCGGACCCTATGCCGCTCGCTTCCCCGAACATTCGCTCACAGTTATCGTTTCGGCGTTGACCGACGTATCCCCACCCAAGCATTCCCGTACGGTCATTGTCGATTCCAGCGGCGTAAGCTCGTCGAAACCTGGCGTCGCACCTTTCTCTAAAGATCAACATCCTACGACTTGTCCCTTATGGTGGAAAGCCTCGTCAAGAACATGACCCACATCATCTTCTGGTGTGTGGTGATATGCTCCATGGTGAGCATTCTCGTGGTGCTTACGTTCCAGCAATTCACCTTTCTGCTCGGTTTGTCCTTGATTATGAACGTATGGAGCAT
The DNA here is from genome assembly GCF_056451265.1 of Rhodocaloribacter sp. NCBI lineage: Bacteria > Pseudomonadati > Rhodothermota > Rhodothermia > Rhodothermales > Rhodothermaceae > Rhodocaloribacter > Rhodocaloribacter sp. The sequence continues at coordinate 108,434 of NZ_JBWOPL010000053.1, forward strand.
CATCCAGAGCGAGCGGAATGGTTTCGTGAAAGCGAAGGAGATGCGTCGCGCCTTCGAGCCGCCGCGTCATTTTTCCGGGTTTCAGATTCTCGTCGTGGTGCTCCTCATCCTCGCGGAAATCGGCGTGGGCGTCGTCGTGCTCCTGCTTTGACCGAACGGACCCGACGGTACGCGCCCCCTGGGGACCGGTAATTCCACGGGCGCCCCTGAAACACCCGTATAGGGCTCGGGTACACGTGTACGTCACCGCTGCCTTAACCCACGCCCTTCCGCCGTATGAGCGAGCATACCCTTCAACTCGTCGAGCGTCTCCGGCAACGCCTGCGCGCGGCCATGCGGCGTATGACGCTCGCAGAGGCGCTGTTCGGCCTCGTGCTTATGCTGGGCATCCTCTCGGCCTACTGGGTCCTTTCGGTGGCGCTGGAGGCGGGATTCTGGCTCGATGGGTCTGTGCGCGCGGTGGTGTTCTGGACGGGTGTGCTGACGGCCACGGGGCTGTTCGTCTTTTTCTTGCTATTGCCCCTGCTCCGCTTCACCGGCCTGTTGCCCGGCCCTTCCGAAGAAGGCATTGCCCGGCGGATCGGGGCGCGCTTCCCCGAGGTCTCGGACCGGCTGGTAAACCTCCTGCAACTGGCCTCCGGGCGGCACACGTCGGCCCCGGATGCGCTCGTCGAGGGTGCGGTTCAGATGCTGGGCCGACAGGTAGAGTCCGTGCCGTTCGAACAGGTCGAAGACTTCCACCGGGCCCGGCGCGCGGCACGCCTTGCGGCCTGGCCCGTGCTTGCGCTCCTCGTCTTCCTCATCGCCGCCCCCTCAACTTTTCTCGACGCCTCGAAGCGTCTGCTTTCGCCCGGCGCTTCCTTCGAACGGCCCGCCCCCTTCTCGTTTCTCGTCGATCCGGGTTCGGTCGAGCTCGTCAAAGGCGCTTCCCTTGAGATCACGGCCCGCACCGAAGGCCGAAGCGCGCCGGAAGCAATCACCCTCTCGCTCAACTACCTCGACGAAGCCCCCATTGAGACCCTCGACCTCAGACGCGACTCGACGGGCGTTTTCCGGCATACGCTCGTCAACGTGCGGCGGTCGCTCCGGTACCGCGTCTCGGCCGGTCGGGTACGCAGCCCCTGGCACACGGTCACCATCGAAGAGCGGCCCCTCGTGCGCGGGCTGCAGGTAGCGCTCGAGTACCCCGCCTACACGCGCATCCCGCCCCAACGCCTCGAACCCAACGTGGGCGACGTGGCGGCGCTGCCCGGCACGAAGGTCCGTCTCGACGTCCGTCTCGGCGGCGAACGGGTGACCGAGGCCTTCCTCCGCTTCGATGACGGCTCGCTCGACACACTCGCGCTCGACGCCGATCGCGCAACGGGATCGTTCACGCTCCGCCGCGAAGGCAGCTATCAGGTGCTGCTCCGAAACGACCGGGGGATCGAGAACCAAGCGCCCATCACGTATGAAATCACGCTCGTCCCCGACGCCTATCCCGCCGTCGTGCTCCTCGAACCCGAACCGCTCACCGAACTGAACGAGGAGATGCGCGCCGCCCTCCGGCTCCGCATCGCCGACGACTTCGGCTTCGCGCGCCTGCGCCTCTATTACCGCCTCGCCGAGAGCCGCTTCGGACAACCCGACGAGTCCTTTTCCCACTTCGACCTCCCGCTCGACGCCCCCCGTCTGCTCGACCAGGAAATCACCTATGCGTGGCTCCTCCGGCAGACCACGGCCCTCGACCCCGTCCCCGGCGACGTGATCGAATATTACGTGGCGGTGTGGGACAACGACGCCGTGGCCGGCTACAAATCGGCCAAAACGCCGCCGCATCGACTGCGCATGCCCTCGCTCGCCGAGCAATACGAGAACCTGAGCGAGACACAGGATCAGGCCGAGAGCACCCTCGAAGACCTGATGCGCGAAGCCGATACGGTCAAAAAGCAATTCGAGGAACTGCGCGACGAACTGCGACGGAAACCGGAAGCCGACTGGGAAGATCAGCGGCAGGTGGAGCAGCTCCAGGAACGCCAACGCCAGATGGAACAGCGCGTCGAAGAACTGACCTCACAGATCGAGGAAGCGACCGCTCGCATGGAGGAAAACGACCTCGTCAGTGAGGAAACGCTGCAAAAGTTCGAGGAGCTCCAGAAGGTCGCCGAGGAGATCAATTCGCCCGAGCTCATGGAGGCGCTGAAGCAGCTTCAGGAGGCCATGCAAAACCTGAACCTCCAGCAGATGCAGCAGGCCATCGAAAACTTTCAGTTCAATGAAGAGCAATATCAGGAACGCCTCGAACGCACGCTCGAGTTGTTCAAGAAACTGAAGGTGGAGCAGGGACTGGACGAAATCGCCCGGCGCATGGAAGAACTCGCTCGGAAAGAGGAACGTCTGGCCGAAGAAACCGGGAAGCTACAGGAACAGCCCGAAGAGGACCCGTCGCCTCTCGAAGATGAGCCTGAAAAGGAGGGCGATGCTGAGAATAAGGATACTCAGAAGGCCGAAAATCAGGAGGGGAAAAACCAGGAAGGCGAAAACCAGGAAGGCGAAAACCAGGAAGGGGGAAATCAGGAGGGGAAAAACCAGGAAGGCGAAAATCAAGAAGGCAAGCCGCAAGAGGGCGGTGAGCAACAAAACGCGGAGGAGCGGGAAGCGCTGGCGCAGGAACAAGAGCGGTCTGCCGAGGAGATGGAGGCTATCGAAAAGCGCATCGAGGAGCTGAAGGAACAGATGGAGGAGCTTCGCAACGCGCCGAAGCAGGATATGGAAGAGCTCAGCCGACAGATGGAGCAACAGGCGTTGCCGGAAGAGATGAAGAAGAACGCCGAACAGCTCCGGAACGGTGAACTGCAACCCGCTCAGCAGGGACAGCAGCAGATGCAACAGCAGCTCCAGCAAATGCAGAGTCAGCTTCAGCAGATGCAGCAGGGTATGCAGAGCCAGCAGATGCAGATCAACCTTGCCGGCCTTCGCCAGGCCCTGAGCGACGTCCTGACCCTTTCGGAGCGTCAGGAGCTCCTGCGCCGCGACGTGCGCGGCCTCTCCGCCGACAGCCCACTGCTCCGTGAGTACGCCCACCGGCAGGTCGAACTGGGCGAGGGCCTGAGCACCGTCGTCGATTCCCTGCAATCCCTGGCCCGGGAGATCCCCCAGATGACTCGCGAGGTGCAGCGACATTCCGGGGAAGCGCTGCGTGAGATGGGGGCGGCCACCGAGGCCATGGCCGACCGCGTCGCCCGGCGCGCCAGTGGACATCAGAAGGGCGCGATGACTCAGCTCAATGAACTCGCGCTCCTCCTCTCCGACCTCCTCAACCAGATGATGAACGCCTCTTCCGGCTCCGGAGGCAGCATGTCCATGCAGCAGATGATCCAGCAGATGCAGCAGATGGCGGGCCAGCAACAGCAACTCAATCAACAGATTCAGCAGTTGCTCAACGACATGCAGGGCAACCGCCTCACGCAGGACATGCAGGATCGCCTCCGCCAGATTGCCGGACAGCAGGAACAGATCCGCAACCAGCTCCGTCAGCTCAGCCGCGACCGCAACCTCCGCAACAATGTGCTCGGGGATTTGAACCGGATTGCGGAACAGATGGACGAGACCATCCGCGAACTCCAACAGAAACGGTTCAACCGGAAGACCGTTCAGCGCCAACAACAGATCCTGACGCGTCTCCTCGACGCCACCCGGTCGCTCCAGGAACGGGGACGCGAAAAGAAACGGGAAAGCCGCCAGGGAGAAACGTTCACACGTCCGAGTCCGGGAGAATTGACGCCCGCCGAGGAAGCCGAAAAGCTGCGCCGGGACCTTCTTCGCGCACTCGAAAGCGGTTATGCGCCCGACTACGAAGAGTTGATCAAGCGCTACTTCGAACTGCTCCAGCAAAAGACGCTCGACCGACAGGAATAGTCCCGCTCTCCTTTCGCTCGACGGGCGCTCATCCGTTCACAAGAAGCGGGATCGGAGTTCCGGCGTCGGGATGCGGCACGAATCGCGTTTGCCGAACCAGCGATACCGATTCCGGGCAATCCAGTCGTATATCCGATCGCGGATCGGGCGGGGAACCACGGAGAACACGGCGAGCGCCGGCCACGCTCCTTTCAGCCTGCGAGCGATGCGAAGGACGGCGTCGGAGCGCCGATAGATCCGGTCCCCCTCCACGAGCACGATGCTTTCGAGCGATGCTCCGGTGGCCCCCGCGCGCTGCAGAATCGCCTCCGCCTCCTCCGATTGTAGGGAGGCGAACCTGAAATAACCGTCCGGGTCGCGGTCGATGATGAAGTTTACGCTCCCGTTGCACAGGTTGCACACGCCGTCGAAGAGCACGAAGGCATGGCGCTCCGGAGGTTCGGACAGGCTTGCTTCGGGTTGGATGTCGGCGTGCTTTTCGGACATGACGGCGCCCCTACGTTCGGTTCTCACGAGTCCTACGCCCTTTTCATGCCAGGGTTCTTTTTTTGCAATAACGGCATTATGGCCGTTCCCCGAAAAGGAACCTCGGATCTTCATACCGGTAACCAGAAACAATCACGGCTCTCAGCCTCCTCCCGAGCATCCCGGGCCCCGCCGCCGGTCGCCGCTAAAGATGCCGATGCTCGGAATACTCCCGTGCCTGCTCATCGGAAAAGCACCGTTTGCAAAAACACCCTTCTCTTGGAAAAGTGAGCTTATCTTCTTAAATTATAAGGCTAGTTTTGCATTACAAAAACACGCGACTCCTCACAATGCAGGATTTACCGTGGAAATCCCGATTCCGCATGAATGCGGCGCCTTCAAAAGAGCACCAACCCGGGGCCTCCGGATGATTCTTCCGGGCGAAGCATCTTGAGGAACCGTATCGCCCCGTGCCCTGCACCGACCGATTGCGTATCCCGCTAACCTAATGACCAGAAGCATGACAAACGCGATGAGGACTCTTTTCGTCTCAGGTGAAGTTGCCCCGTTCACGCACGCTTCAGAACTTTCCCGACTGGCGCGTACGCTCCCCGAGCATCTCCACGAGACGGGTGACTTCGAAACCCGCATCATGATGCCCCGCTACGGCATCGTCAGTGAACGTCGGAACCGCCTGCACGAAGTCATCCGCCTCTCCGGCGCGGAAATCCCTATGGGGGACGAAACTGAGAGCTTGAAAGTAAAAGTGGCCTCGATTCCGGGCATCCGCCTTCAGGTCTACTTCATGGACAACAACCGGTATTTCAAGCGGAAAGGAATTTTCTCCGACAAGCAGGACAAACTCTTCCCCGACAACCTTGAACGCGCGCTCTTCTTCTCCCGCGGCGTGCTCGAGACGATCCGCAAGCTGGGCTGGTCGCCCGACGTGGTGCACGCCTTCGGATGGATCAGCGGTCTGACGCCCCTTTTGCTCCGCACCGAGTACGCCTCCGATCCGCTGTTTGAAAACGTGAAAATCGTCTATACCCCGGAAACCGTCAATTTTGAAGCCCGCTTCACGGCCGAGCAATCCGCTCATCTGGGACTCCCCGAAGAGACGGTCGGCCAGTCGCCGGTAGAGATCGGGCTTCACTTCACCGACGCCGTCATCTACCCGCCCTCGCTCTCGCCGGTCAACGGCGCTCCGCAATTTGGCGAAGAAGCCGAGGATATGTGCGCGAAAGCCGTCTCCGTTTATGAACAAGTGTCAAACGGCGTGCCTGCCTGAAACCTGATACCGGGCTTCGGCATAGACCCTCCTGCTTAACGTAAGAACCCCATCGACACCCGTCGCGTGGGGTTTTTACTATGCTTCCGCCTCTCATACGATTCCACGCATCCGGTTCGTTATCGGGAGGCGCAACCCTTTCGGCGATATTGTGAACAGCCTGCCCATGCCTCGTCCTTTTGTCTTCTCCACCCTGGTCCTTTTTCTCCTCGCCTTCACGACGGCCTGTGAAGATCCCTCCAACGTGGGCATCGAACTCATCGGCGATCAGGGCGGCGATCCGGTCGTGGTCAACCTGCCGCCCTCCGTCTTCGAGATCGAACCCATCACCGACATCACCGGCACGACGACCCAGATCCTGCGCACCCTTTCGGGTCGGGTGGAAGATCCCCTCCTCGGAACGATCGTCGCCACCGGAAACCTCGACTTTCGGGAGCCTGCCGGAATCACCGACGTTTTTCGCAACGGAGAAATCACCGAGGCCACCCTGCAGCTCGTAGTGGATTACGCGTACGGCGATACGTCCCGCGTCCTTACGCTGGCGCTGCGCGACATCCCCGACGAATGGGACGCCGCGGGCTCGACGGCGGACACGGTCATTCAAGCCGCGCCGGAGGTCGTCACGGAGTTCAATGTGGCCCCCACCGACTCGCTTGTCGGGATCGCTTTACCGGGCGCCTGGATCGATGCCCATAGCTCCGAGCTTCGTTCCGAGAACTTCAACGACGATTTCCACGGGTTCCAGTTCGAGCCCGTCGAGGGAAACGCCGTGGTCGGATTCTCCGCCGTCGGCGCGCAGTTGATCGTGGTCTCGGGGGGCGAAACGGCCACCTATACGATCGCCAAGAGCCTGAGCACCCTTGCGCGCACCGACGTGCCGGACCTGGGACCGGACCTCCTTGCGCTGCAAGACGGCGTCGGCACCAGCATCGACGTGTCTTTCGACTTTCTCGCGGACTCGATCAGGGATACCGCCGTCAGTCGCGCCGTCTTCCTTTTTCCGACGGATACACTTACGTTGGCGGCGCAGACGCCCCCCGGCTTCGTGCGTCCTCGTCTCGGCGACCTCTCACTCGTTGGCATCACGGATGCGGGCCCGGCGCTCGAACTCATCCGCACCTCTGCCGACGCCGATGGTCGATATCGTTTCGAAGCATCCGGACTTCGGAACATCGTCCAGAGCATGGTCCTCGGAAAGTCTACGTTCGAGCGCTTCCGTCTGACCGTCCCCACGGACAACAACACCATCAACGCGGCCCTTTTCTATCGAAGCGGCTCCGGTCCACAGCGTCCGGAAGCGGTGCTCACCCTGACGCCTCCGGACAATTGAGCGGTCCGCCCGTTCCTTCCTCACGCCCCCTCGATCATCCAGCAACCTGACGCAGGTTCATGAATCACAGCAACACCGGGACGTTTTTTCGCCCGTCCAATCCTCCGACAAGGCCGAGTCGATCATTACGCCTTGCCGGTCGGCGCGGCCTGTTGATCTTCGGATGTCTCCTGTTCTTCGCCTCGACGGCGCAGGGGCAACGCTCCAATGACGGCTCGATCTACTCGCGCTTTGGTCTGGGCGAGCTCCGCACGTTCCCTTCCTCGCAGCTGCAGGCCATGGGCGGAGGGGGCTTCGGCTTTCCCTCCTACAATGCCCTCAACCTGAACAATCCGGCGTCGTGGGGGGCGCAGATCCTGACGCGGGTGACCGGCGGCATGCTCTATCAGACGGTCGAAGCCACCGACGCTTCGAATCAAACGAGCCGCCTCACCTCGGGCTTCTTCAACGGATTGCACGTCAGTTTTCCCCTCCTCAAACAAAAGCTCGGGATGGGACTGGGCTTCGTGCCCTACTCCCGGGTCAGCTACCGCGTGCAGACCAACGGTTTTCTGAACGCCGACCCGGCGGTTCTCGACACCACCTCGTACGAGATCAGCTACCAGGGCAACGGGGGGCTTCAGCAAATCGTCGGCGGCCTCGGCTGGCAAGCCGGCAGCCTCGTCGCCGTAGGTCTGACCGGCCGTTTCATCTTCGGCATCCTCGAAGACACGCGCCGCACGGAGTTCCTCAACCCGTTCTTCGAAGACGCCGTGGTCACGAACGCCACCCGGCTCTCCGGTTTTACGGGTTCTCTCGGCATACTCGTGCGCCTGCCGAAGGCCTTCTCTACGAACGACGCCCTGAACCTGGGCGCCACGGTCACGCTGCCGGTGACGCTGACCGGTAAGCGCGTACGCACCCTCGGCTCAGGCGCCGCCCCGGACACCCTCGGAAACGACATCTCCGGCAAGGCCGACCTGCCCTTCAGTCTCGGCGTCGGCGCTGCGTATCAACCCGGAACGCGCTGGACCTTTATCGTCGACGCGCAATACGAAAACTGGAGCTCCTTCGAAAGCGACTTCACCTTCCCCGGTTATGCGCCCGACGGCAGCCGATCCTTCCAGGACCGCCTTCGTCTTTCCGGCGGCATTGAATTCTTACCCGCGGGACACGATCTTCTGGCGTCGTATCTTAAGCGTACGGCGCTTCGGCTCGGCTTCTACTACGACCGCTCGTATGCCAGTCCGAGACCCGACGTCACGATCGGCACGTATGCCCTCACCGGCGGATTCAGCTTTCCCACGTTGCATCCCGGCACGCGGATTGATATCAACTTCGAGTTGGGCACACGAGGCACTACCGACTTCGGGTTGGTCCGAGAGCGCTTTCTCCGAATCGGCGCAAGCATTAACTTTGGAGAGCTCTGGTTCGCCAAACGGAAACTCGGCTAGGTCCTCCGTGTCTATAAAGTCTAGCCCTCCCCAAACTGCACACGATTACGATGAAAAACAGATATTACAGCCTCCGTCTGGCTTTTTTCCTGGGCTTGCTCTCGATGATCATGCCCGCACTGAGCGCCCGCGCACAGACTTCGGAAAACGAGGAAAAGCCCACGAAGCAAGAAATTGCCATCCACTACAGCCTCTATTACGAAGATTATAAAAACGGCAATTACGAAGGCGCGCTTCCGAATCTCCGCTGGATTCTGAAGCATGCTCCGGGGTTTTCCCGTAACACCGACAAAAATTTCGATCGCGCGGTGAAGGTCTATGAAGAGCTTGCCATGGCCGCCGAAGACGAGCAAACGCGGCGCGCCTATCTGGACTCCGCGTTGATGATCTTTGACAAGGCCGTGCCCACGATAAAGGACATTGGGGGCACCATCGACGAGTATGAGTGGACACGCGACAAGGGCAACTTCATTCTGAAACACCGGGATGACTTGCCCGAAATGATCGACAGCGTGGCCGTTCTTTTCCGAAAGGCCTGGGAACTCGACCCCAAACGCACCCAGCTTTTCTACATCGAATACATCATCCGGGACTATCTGAGCAAAGATGACAAACAGGCCGCCATCGACTTCATGGAAGAAGTCGAGCAAAAACGCGGCGACGACCCGGACATCATGGCGCGCATCACGGAGTTCCGGGGAGCCATTTTCACCTCGCCGGAGGAACGGATCGAGTTCCTCGAAAAACAGCTCGAGAAAAAACCCGGTGATATGGACATTATCACTGAGCTCTTCGAGTTGTACAAGGAGGAGGGCATGCGCGATAAGATGTATGAGATGGGCGAGAAGCTGAAGGAGCAGGAACCCACGGCGCGCGTCTATCGGATTCTCGGCAAGATGCGTCTCGAAGACGGCGACACCGAGGAAGCCATCCGGCTCTATCAGAAATCGCTCGAGTTGGACGACGGCAAGGAGAACGCCCGCGAGGTCTACTACAACATCGGCATCGCCCATCAGCAGGAAGGGCGGCTCTCGCGCGCCCGCACGGCGTTCCGGAAGGCCCTCCAGGCCGACCCGAACTACGGCCTCGCCCTGATCGCCATCGGCGACCTCTACGTGCAGGCCGTCCAGAACTGCGGCTCGTTCGAGCGGGAGGACCGCGCCGTATACTGGCTCGCCACCGACTACTTCGAACGCGCCAAGGCCCGCGATCCGTCCGTCGCCAACATCGCGAACCAGCGCATCAAGAATATCCGGCGGTTCTATCCGACGGCGGAAGACAAGTTCTTCAAAGGCTGGAACGAAGGCGACAAGTACACGATCAATTACGGGTGCTACGAGTGGATCAACGAAACCACGACGGTCCGCTGATTCCGGCATCATCGTCGGTCTTCAGGCCGGTGGGCGCGCGTCGCTCACCGGCCTTTTTTATAGAGAGGTGTCTGACCCAGGCCCTGAAATGCGGTTCAAACGCGACGCAAAGGAGGACGAACCGCTCCCACCGCCGGCGACCTTTACAGAATCCTGAACGGCCGCCCCTTGTTATTGCGCCGGGGGATGGCGAATTTCCGGTCCGGTCTCCCCACGTTCCTTTTCTCCGCTCTCATCTTTTTCAAGCGAACGCATACTCCATGTCTCTTATCCTAGATATCAGCGCCCGACAGATCCTCGACAGCCGCGGCAACCCCACGGTTGAAGTCGAAGTCATGACCGAAGAAGGCGTCGTCGGGCGCGCGGCGGTTCCCAGCGGCGCCTCCACGGGCGAGCACGAGGCCGTCGAACTGCGCGACCATGACGAAAACGTCTACCTCGGCAAAAGCGTGTATCAGGCCGTCGAGCACGTCAACGAAATCATCGGCCCCGAACTCGAAGGCTTCAGTGTGCTCGAACAGATCGAGATCGACGACATGCTCATCGACCTCGACGGCACGCCGAACAAGAGCCGGCTCGGGGCCAACGCCATCCTCGGCGTCTCCGTGGCGACGGCGAAGGCGGCCGCACAGACCCTGGGCCTGCCGCTCTACCGGTACGTCGGCGGGACCAACGCGCACGAGCTGCCCGTACCGATGATGAATATCCTCAACGGCGGCCGCCATGCCGACAACAACGTGGACATGCAGGAGTTCATGATCATGCCCACCGGCGGCGAGAGCTTCAGCCACGCGCTTCGCATAGGCGTCGAGGTGTTCCACCACCTCAAGGGCGTGCTCAGAAAGAAAGGCTACGACACTTCCGTCGGGGACGAGGGCGGCTTTGCTCCGAACCTCCGCTCGAACGAGGAAGCCATCGAGGTCATTCTCGAAGCCATCAACGCGGCGGGATACGAAGCGGGCGAAGACCTTCACATCGCCCTCGACCCGGCCACGAGCGAAATGTACCAGAACGGACGATACGTCTTCTGGAAAAGCAATCCGGACCGGAAACTCTCTTCCGAGGAAATGGTCGCCTTCTGGGAGGATTGGATCAACCAGTACCCCCAGATCATCTCCCTCGAGGACGGCATGGCCGAGGACGACTGGGAGGGCTGGCGGATGCTCACCGAATCCCTCGGCCGACGCGTCCAACTCGTCGGCGACGACATCTTCGTGACGAACACGGCTTTCCTCCGGCGCGGCATCGACGAGGGGTGCGCCAATGCGATCCTCATCAAGCTCAACCAGATCGGCACGCTGACCGAGACGCTCGCCGCCATCGAACTGGCGCACAAGAACAAGTTCGCCGCCATCATCAGCCACCGATCGGGCGAAACCGAGGACACCACTATCGCCGACCTCGCCGTGGCGATGAACACCGGGCAGATCAAGACCGGCTCGGCCTGCCGGAGCGATCGCACGGCCAAATACAACCAGTTGCTCCGCATCGAGGAAGAACTCGCCGAGGCGGCCGTCTTTCCCGGCATGAACACCTTCCGTTTCGCCTGATCCGACCGCCCCGTATCGTCCTCGTCCTTTCGCGCGCATCATGGCCCGAACGAAAAAACCCTCGAAGTCGCCCGCTCCCGTACGACGGTGGATCCTCCTCGCGGCGGTCGCCATGCTCGGGATATGGCTGCTCTTCTTCGACAGCTACAGCCTGTGGAACAGCGTCTCCTGGCGCCGGGAGCACACGCGACTGGAGGCTGAAAATGCGAGGCTCCGTCAGGAGAACGCCGCCCTCGAACGCAAGGTGTCGGAAGGGCTCTCCGATGAGGTGGTCGAGCAAATTGCGCGGGAGCAGTACGGGATGCGCCGCCCCACCGAAACCGTCTATCGCCTCAAGGTCGAGGACTGACCGCCCCGCTTCGCTCCATCCGCTCACCGAATCCCGGTATCCATGATTCCCCTTGCCGTCGGCGTCGATCTTGGAGGCACGTCCATCAAAGCCGCGCTCGTCGAACGCGACCGGGGCCTGATCCACGAGGTGACGCGCCCGACGTATGCCGAGGAAGGTCCGGAACGGGTCATCGAGCGGATCGGTGAAGTGGCGGAGGCGCTCATCGCGGAAGCGCCCGGACGGGCAATCGCCGGGGTTGGCATCGGCGCACCCGGCGCGATAAACTGGGAACGAACCACGGTCTCCCACCCGCCGAACTTTCCCGGGTGGGAAACGATCAACCTCCGGGACCGGCTCCGTGAGCGCCTCGGAGGCCGGATGGTGGTGCTCGTCGAGAACGACGCCAATGTGGCGGGGCTGGGCAGCGCCCATTACGGCGCGGGCAAACCGCACCCTTCGTTCCTCATGGTGACGCTCGGCACCGGCGTCGGCGGGGCGATCATTTACCGGAACCGGATCTTCCGCGGCTCCACGGGCGCGGCGGGTGAGATTGGCCACATGACCATCGACTACGAAGGTCCGTTCGACCGTTCCGGGGTGGCCGGGGCCATCGAAGCCTACCTCGGGCAGCGCTTCCTCTCCCGCCACGCACGCTATCGCCTCATGACGCGGGAGGACAGCATCCTCCACCAGATGGCGGGCCCCGACCTTCAGGGCATCACCCCGAAGATGCTCTACGACGCCGCCGTCCTCGGCGACGAGGGCGCGAAGGAAGTGCTCGCCTGGGCGGGACACAAGCTCGGTTGCGTGCTCGGCTCGGCCGTCAACCTGCTCGACATCCGGAAGATCGTCGTCGGCGGCGGGCTCTCGGCAGCGGGCGACTTCATTCTCGCGCCCGCCCGTTTGACCCTCCGAAGATTCGTCATGCCCGGCATGCACGAGGGACTGGAAATCATACGGGAAACCCGCGGGAACGAGGTGGGTATGCTTGGGGCCGCGCATCTCGTGTTTCAGTTTCTTGATGAGCCCATTCCCTCCCACCAGAGTCCGTGACCGCCCCGTGCGCCGCCGCCCCGGATCCCCTCGATGGCTGACGGCGCTCACGCTTCTGGCGTGCTTCCTGTCCTTCGCCGCCCGCTCCGCCGCCGCACAGGTCGTCGACGCCACGCTCGCTCGCTCCGATTCCGCCCGCGCGACTCCCCCCGCTCCGCCGGGAGCAACCTCCGCGTCCGCACTCGAGGAGCCCGTCCGCTTCTCCGCCCGCGACTCCCTCATCGTCCGTTTCGAGGAGGATCGCGAGGTCGGCGTCCTCTACGGCGAGAGCAAGGTGACATACTCCGACGCCCTCCTCGAAGCCTACCGCATCGAGATCCTCTTCGACAAGAGCGAACTCCACGCATCCGGGCTCGCCGCGGACACGGGCCTCGTCGGGAAGCCGCAGATCCAACAGGGCTCGGAGACCTTCCAGGGCCGCGAGTTGGCCTTCAACCTGGAGACCGAACGCGGGCGCGTGGTCGGCGCACAGACGCAGATCGATGACGGCTTCGTGCGCGCGGGCGTTGCGAAGGTGCGCGAAGACGACGTCATCTTCATCAAGGACGGAGCGTACACGACGTGCTCCTGCGTGGATGATCCGTCGTACTCCCTCCGGTCGAGCAAGATGAAGATCGTCGACAAAAAGTGGATCTATACCGGCCCGCTCCAACTCTACATCTACAACATTCCCACACCGCTCTGGCTGCCCTTCGGCTTCCTCCCGGCGCAGACCGGACGTCGGAGCGGCCCCCTCCCGCCTCAGTATGGCGAGGACGAGTTCGGCTTTTACCTCCGCGACTGGGGCTGGTACTTCGCCCTCAGCGATTACATGGACCTCCAACTCAAGGGCAGTTTCTGGACGAAGGGAAGCTGGGGCGCCAGCTCCCTCTACCGGTACAACAAGCGATACGCCTTCAACGGTCAACTGCAACTCCAGTATTCCCGGCTCCGACGCGGCGAGAGCGGCGACCCCGACTTTGCCATCGAGAACCGCGGCAGCTTCCGATGGAACCACAACCAGACCATCAGCCCGACGGCCACCTTCTCGGCGAATGTCAACCTCACCTCTTCGAGCTACCTCCGCACGTTCGCCATCAACTACGACGACCGGGTGCGGCAGACGGTGCAGTCGACCGTGCGGTACAGCAAACGATGGCCGGCCGGCGGACGCAGCCTCAACCTCAGCCTGAACCAGCGTCAGGTTTTCGCCACCGGAGAGGTCGCCCTGACGCTGCCCAATCTCACCTTCAGCCAGAACTCGAAGAAACCGTTTCGGCGGAAGGAGCGTCCCGCCGGCGCTCGCGAACAGTGGTACGAGCTTATCACGTACAGCTACAGCATGTCGCTGAACAACAACTTCAACTTCCGGCCGCTCTCGGACACCACCGGCATCTCGTGGTTCGACGCCCTGTTGTCCCCCTCCAAATATCGTGAGGCGACGGGGCAGGACGAACCCTTTGATTTCAAGACGTCGCACCGCGTGCCCGTCTCCGCAACCTTCACCCTGACGCGCCTGCCCGTCCTCGGCGCGTTTCGCATGAACCTCTCGCCGTTCTTCAATTACCAGGAGGACTGGTTCATCCGGACGACGCGGCAGGCCTTCTCCGATTCCCTGAACACCATCGTCCGCTCGTCTACGCCGGGCTTCTTCTCGCTCCGACAGTTCAACCTCGGCGTCTCGGCAAACACCACTTTCTACGGCATCTTCCCGGTGGGCGTCGGGCCGTACTCCGGCATCCGGCACACGGTTCGTCCGAGCCTGAGTTTCAATTACCAGCCCGACTTCTTCGACCCCTCGTGGGGGTACACGCGATCGTTCGTCAATGCGCTGGGCGAAGAGCAGCGGTATGCCATCGTCAACGGGGTGCGCTCGGGGCTGCAAAAGGCGCTCTCGTTTTCTCTGAGCAACACCTTCGAGACCAAACGCATCGACGCCGATTCCACCGGCGCAGACCGGAGCCGCACGCTCAAGCTCTTCAACCTCGATTTCTCTTCGAGCTATAACTTCGCCGCCGATTCGCTGAAGATGAGTCCGATCTCCATGCGGGGGCGCACCCGCCTCTTTGGTCAGGTGGACCTCGACTTCAGCACCACGTTCTCCCCGTACACGATCGACGCAAACGGCCGTCTGCTCGACGAATACGTGTTCGACCTTCGCGCCTTCGATTTTGCCCGCCTCACGAACCTGAGTCTCACGGCGCGCACCTCGATCCGGAGCAAGAACCGGGACGGTCGCAGTCGGCCCGCCGCCACGCCCCGGGCGGGTTTCTCGCCCGATCCCCTCAACTCACAGAACCCCTTCCTCCAATCCTTCACCCGCACCGGCGGCGACACGCAGACCGACTTTGCGATCCCGTGGTCGCTCAATCTGGACTTCACGTACGGCGTCTCCAAACCCGGCCTCACGGCTATGAAAAGAGCCATTTTGAACCTGAACGCGGATTTCAACCTGACGCCGAACTGGAAGGTGCAGGCCCGGTCCGGATACGATTTCGAGCGGAACGAGCTCGCCACCACGAACCTTGCCATCCTTCGCGACTGGGAGTGCTGGCAGATGTCCTTCAACTGGATCCCCTTCGGCGACTTCCAGTCGTGGGGCTTCGACCTCCACGTGAAAAGCGGCCACCTCCGCGACCTGCTCCGGATCCGCCAGCCGAAGTCCGACATCAAGGACCGTTTCGGCACACTCATCCGGTGATCGAACGCTCCGCTGCGAGGGAAGAATTTCCGCCAAAGACGCGCGAATCGCTCTCCCCGGCACTCCCGGGACTGAAACCCGGCGCCCGAAAAACGATACAAGCACGCATCGAACGGTTTCGCACCGTCCGACTCCCGGGACGACACGCCTGCTCATGCGATACGCGACGTCCCTTTGTTCGACCATCCGAGGGCAGCGTTCGTCAGAGCGCTCGTGGGTCCCTCGCACACGATATGCATAAAACCGGTTTCTGGAAAAGCACCCGCCGCTGGCCGCGCCGTCTGCAACGCCGATCCGATCCTCAACGACAGACGGACCGCGACCGGACGCTTGCGCGGAGGCTTCACGCCAATTTTGAGCGGGATCTCGAATTGGCGGACATCCACGGAATCCATTTCTACGTTCAGAACGGCGTGGTCACACTCTACGGTGTCGTGCGGAACGAGCTTGAACGGGACCTCCTCGTCTCCCTCGTCCGCCAGGTGCCCGGCGTGAAGGGCGTCGTGCCTCATCTCCAGATCGTAGAGCCGCAATTTCAAGGCGCGACGCCCGTGGCGCCTGAGCCGGTATCCTCCTGATCGAACGCGCATCGAGAGGCCTTTGCGCCCTCATCCGGCTGTTCGCATCCACGCATTCTCCACCCGCACGAAGCCCAGCCGCTCGTAGAAAGAGGAGGAGATGTTCGAGTCCCGGAGCAACAGTTCGGTCCCTTTGCACCGTTCGAGGACCTCGTCGATCATTTTCTTCCCGATGCCGAGCCCCTGCACGTCCGGCTCCACGGCAAGGTCGCACAGATAGCTCTGCAGGACGCCATCGGTGAGCACGCGGGCGATCCCCACGAGGTGCCCTTCGTGCCAGGCCGTCACCACGAGCGAAGAGTTCTCATACATCTCCCAGACTTTCTCCTGGGCATCGACCGGACGGATGAGCGGCGCGCGCCGATAGAGCGTCATGATGCGCGCGGGCGTCAACCCTTCCAATCCTTCCCGAAACTCGACTTCGTGAATCATGATGACGTTTTGAGATTTAATGCGAAGGCCGGCGCGGAACGATGACACCGGAGTCGCCGCTTATGTTTCACCCGTCGTCGGCGCGCACCCACCGGTAGGCTGCGGCCCGAAGACGAAACGGCTCCGTCACTTCGAGGCCGGGATCGACCCAGGCGCGGAGCGCTTGCTCGCCGGCTTCGACCCACCATTCGACGAAAGGGCCGAGGAACTGCCGGGACCGGATGCGCACCGCTGCCCCTTCGGCCGAGGGCCGGAGGTTCTCGGGACGCACGGCGAGCGCGTACCCCGGCTCCGGGGCTTCTCCACCCGTGAGTTCGGCCGCCAGCCCCGGCTCCGTGACGATATTGCTTCCCCCCAGAAATTGCGCGACGAAGGCCGTCTCCGGCTCGCGATAGAGCGTCTCGGGTGCGCCGACCTGCTGGATGCTCCCTTCCCGCATCACGGCAATCCGGTCGGAGAGCGCCAGCGCTTCCTGCTGATCGTGGGTCACGTAGATGCTCGTGGCTCCGAGCCGCGCCTGAAGCACCTTGAGCTCCCGCCGCGTCTGCTCCCGGAGCGCCACGTCGAGGTTGGAAAGCGGTTCATCGAAGAGGAGCACGCCGGGGCGCACCGCGAGGGCACGCGCGAGCGCCACGCGCTGCTGCTGTCCACCGGAGAGCCGGGTGACGTACTGGTCCTCGAAGCCCGCCAGATCCACCCGGGCGAGGGCATCACGCACGCGTTCCTCTCGCTCCCTGCGCGGCAGCTTCCGCACGCGCAGTCCATAGGCGACGTTCTCCCCCACCGTCATCGTCGGGAAGAGCGCGTAGTTCTGGAACACCATCGCCGTGGGGCGCTTCTGCGGCGGCAGACGCGTCACGTCCGTCGCGCCGATGAGCACGCGTCCCTCGTCCGGACGTTCGAAGCCCCCGATCATACGCAGCATCGTGGACTTTCCGCACCCGCTCGGACCCAGCAGCGAGAAGAACTCTCCCGGCTCGACCGCCAGCGTCATCGACCGGACGGCGGTCAGCGAGCCGAAACGTTTCGTCACCCCTTCGAGCCGAACACCCGGCATCTCCGTCGGGGATGGAGCTCTGGTTGCTTGCATACGGATTCGACTTCGAAGCGTGAACGCCGGCGCATCATCCTCTCGGCGAGACATCGCCGGGCGCGCGGCGGGCAATATATCGTTCGGGAGGAGAGAATGACAATCCCGACCCGGGTGGCGCCGGACGGATCGCCGACCGCTTCCCCTACGCGTTCCAATAAAGAGCGGGCGCATCCTTTGTCTCGGACGCGCCCGCCGGTATGCTCCAGGCGCCGACTCAGTCTTGCAATTGCGCAAGCGCCCGCGTCACCTTCTCGGCGGCCTCTTCGAAAAGGATCGCCGTCTCGATCTCAAGCCCGCTCTCTTTGAGGATGTGCTGCCCTTCCTCGGCGTTCGTGCCCTGAAGCCGAACGATGAGCGGCATGTTGATCTCGACGTTTTTCGCGGCCTGCACGATGCCCCGGGCCACGCGGTCGCACCGCACGATGCCGCCGAAAATATTGACGAGGATCGCCCGCACGTTCGGGTCCTTGAGGATGATGCGGAAGCCCGCTTCGACCGTCTCCGGGTTGGCGTTCCCGCCCACATCGAGGAAGTTTGCGGGCTCGCCACCGGCGAGCTTGATGATGTCCATGGTCGCCATCGCCAGCCCGGCGCCGTTGACCATGCATCCGACGTTGCCGTCGAGCTTGATGTAGTTGAGGTGATACTTGCTCGCTTCCACTTCGAGCGGATCCTCTTCACTGAGGTCGCGCATCTCGGCGAGGTCCTTGTGTCGGAAGAGCGCGTTGTCGTCGAAGTTGATCTTGGCGTCGACGGCGAGCACTTCGCCCTGATCCGTGAGCACGAGCGGATTGATTTCGGCGAGGGTCGCGTCGGTCTCTTCATAGGCCCGGTAGAGGGCCATGATGAACTTGACGGCCTGCTTGAAGGCTTTGCCCTCGAAGCCGAGCCCGAAGGCGAGTTGCCGCGCCTGGAACGGGCGAAGCCCGATGGCGGGATCCACCCACACCTTGATGATCTTCTCCGGCGTCTCCTCGGCCACCTTCTCGATCTCGACCCCGCCTTCCGTCGAAGCCATGATGACGTTCATGCTTCGCTGGCGGTCGAGCGTGACTCCGACGTAATACTCACGGGCGATGTCCACGGCCTCGGCGATGAGGACGGTGCGCACCTTCTGCCCTTCCGGCCCCGTCTGATGCGTTTTGAGCATCATGCCCAGGATCGCTCCGGCTTTCTCCCGCACCTCGTCGACGCCGCGCGCGAGCTTGACGCCGCCGCCCTTGCCCCGCCCGCCGGCGTGGATCTGCGCCTTGACGACGAAGAGGTCCGTCCCGTTTTCGGCGCGCATCTTCTCCGCCGCCGCGACGGCTTCTTCGACCGTGTGCGCCACGATGCCGGGCTGCACCGACACACCATATTTGGCCAGGATCTCCTTGGCCTGATATTCGTGAACTTTCATTTGCCTGGGTTCTGGAGTGATTCGTTCTCAGCGACCCGCTAAAGTACACCAGCCGCTTGCCTATGGCAACCTGAGCCATTGTTCGTTTTCGTTGAGTTTTCCCGGCATTCGCGCCCTCTGCTCTTTTTTTACCGCCGCTGCTGCCGGAACCGCCCTGCGCCTTTTCCGTCACTACGCCTTCTGCTTTCCTCCCTCCTCTCGCCCAATTCCGCCGTTCGACGACCCCACGTGACCAGGTTCGACCGACATATCATCCGCCGGCTCGTGCAGCACTACGTCTTCCTCGTGGGTGCGCTGATCGTCTTTTTCATCGTGCTCCACTACGTCGAATCCATCGATGACTTCATGGACCGGGGCGCGACGATGAAGGACGTGTTCTTCGTGTATTACCTGAACTATATCCCGGAAATCGTCCGCCTGACCTCCCCGCTGGCGATCTTCCTCGCGTGCGTCTACCTGACGGGCAAGCTCGCCCAGAAGCTCGAGCTTGCGGCGCTCCAGACGGGCGGCGTCTCGCTCTACCGCATCCTCGCGCCTTACGTGTTCGTGGCGCTCACCCTCACCGGGACGATGGTCTGGTTCAACGGCTTCGTGGTGCCGAAAACCAATCAGGTGGTGCTCGACTTCGAGAAGAAGTACCTCAAGGACGCGCCGCGTCAGATCGACCTCAACGACATCCACCGGCAAAACCGGCCCGGAAGCATCGTCACCGTTGGCTATTTCGACCGGGAAACGAACCGTGCCTTCCGTGTTTCTCTCGAACAGTTCGATCACATCAATCATTTGCGCTCCCGCATCGATTCGTACGAGATGACATGGATCGACTCGCTCAAGGTCTGGCGCCTCAAAGAACCGATCGTTCGCACCTTCGACGAGAACGGGCGGGAACGACGGTTCAAGGTCCCGCAGATCGACACCCTGCTGCAGATCTACCCCCGTGATTTCGCCCGGACGGAGCGGGACGTCGAGTCCATGACGATCCCCGTGGCCGCCGCGTACGTCGATCAACTGCGTCGTTCGGGGGCGGGCAATCTCGGGCGCACGCTCGTCGAGTATTACGCCAAGTTTTCGTATCCCTTCGCCAACCTCATCCTCGTGCTCATCGGCGTTCCGCTGGCCGCCGTGCGTCGACGTGGGGGTCAGGCCGTGCGCATGGGCCTCGGCCTCTTTACCGCTTTCGCCTACCTCGCCGTGCAAAAACTGACCGAGCCTTTCGGCTTCTCCGGCGAACTCGACCCCGTTCTGGCGGCCTGGCTCCCGCACACGCTCTTCTTCGGCCTCGCGCTCTTCATGCTCTGGCGCGTCCGCAAGTGATGCTGCTCAGGGGCTCGCCCGGCGCGCGCTCCCCGCTCTTTGCGAACTCTTCGCACGCATAGTTTTGCTTAGTTTCAATGGCCTTTGTATAATAAAAACTCCTTGAGCTGCGTTCTTTTCGACCGATACGTTGCCCGTGTCCCGGTCGTCTTTTTCGACAAAGAAGAACGAACGTGTCCCCGCACGCCAGAGTAGTATCCTGCATCTTTCCTCCCCACTTCGCATGATCACACCGAACCGGCTGATCTGTCTGGGTCTCAGCCATCACACGGCCCCGGTCGACGTGCGAGAGCGGCTCAGCTTCGGCCCGACGGGCCTCACAGCGATCCTCGACGAGCATGCGCGGGATACGGAGGCCGGAGAACTCGTCATCCTCTCCACGTGCAACCGCTTCGAGATCTACGCGGCAATCCCTGAAGGGGCCGATCCCGAGGCACTCAAGACCCGCATAGCCGAACGTCGCGGAGTGGCCTGGGAGGCGCTCGAGCCTCATCTGTACCGGTGGGAGGACCATGAGGTGGTGCGCCATCTCTGCCGCGTCGCAGCCGGGCTCGACTCCATCGTGCTCGGCGAGCCGCAGATCCTGGGACAGGTCAGTGAAGCGCTGAACCGCTCCCTGGCGCATCACCGGGCCGGACCGTATCTGAAGGCGCTCTTTCAGACGGCCCTCCGCGCCGGCAAACGCGCCCGCGCCGAGACGGGCATCAGCCGCAGACCCCTGAGCATCAGTTCGATGGCCGTTCGCCTCGCCCGGCGACACCTGGGCGATCTGGCCGGTCTCCGCATCGCCGTCGTGGGCACGGGCGAAATGGGGCGGCTGATCGTGAAAACCCTCCGGCCGAACGAACGCGCGCGCCTGACGCTCGTCAACCGCCGCGTGGAGACGGCGCATGCCTTCGCCGGGACCGTGGGCGCGGAAGTGCTCCCCCTCGACCGCCTCCACGAGGCGCTTGCCGCCGCCGACGTCGTCTTCTGCGCCACCGGCGCTCCCGATCCGATCATCGACGCCGAAGTCGTTCGTGCCGCCGGCCGCGCGGACCGTCCCCTGACGCTCGTGGACATCGGCGTGCCCCGCAACGTCGAGCCCGGCGTGGCCGCGCTCCCGAACGTCCACCTGTACGACATCGACCGGCTTCGCGGAGAGGTGGAACGCTCGCTGACCGAGCGGCGTCGCGCGATCCCGGCGGTCGAGCGCATCATCGAGGAGGAACTCGAACGGTTCGCGAAGTGGAGACGCGAGCATACGGTGCAGCCGGTCATCGTCGACCTTCGTCGCAAGGCGGAAGAGATCCGGCAACGGGAGCTTCAACGGGCGCTCGAAGCCTTGCCCGACGCTGACGACAGGGTCCGGGAGCAGCTTCAGTTTCTGTCTCAGACCCTCGTAAAAAAGCTCCTTCACCATCCCACGATGAACCTTCGGGAGGAGGCCCTTCGCGGCGAACCTCAACCCTACGCGCACGTCGTGCGCCGGCTCTTCGGCCTGACGACCCCCGACGCCTCATGACGACCTCCCTCACGGCAGGCACGCGCCGCTCAAAGCTTGCGATCCGGCAGACGACCCTCATCCTCGACGCGCTCACGGCATCGTGGCCGGACCTCGCGTGCGAAGCCCACACTTTCTCGACGCGCGGCGACGAGATGACCGACGTTCCGCTTCCCGAGATCGGCGGCAAAGGGCTTTTCACCGCGGAACTCGAACAGGCACTCCGGGAGGGCGTCATCGACCTGGCCGTGCACTCGCTCAAGGATCTTCCGACGGAGAATGCCCCCGGCCTTACGCTCGGCGCGATCCCGAAGCGCGCCGACCCCGGCGACGTGCTCGTCTCGGCGCACGGTTATACCCTGGCCACGCTGCCTCCGGGCGCGACGGTCGGCACGAGCAGCCGAAGACGCGCCGCACAGCTTCTGCGCGCCCGCCCGGACCTCGAAGTCCGCTCCATCCGGGGCAACATTGACACGCGCATCGCCAAAGTGCTCCGGGGCGAGTATGCCGCCGCGGTGATGGCCGCCGCAGGTCTGGTTCGCCTCGGCCTCACCGACCCGATCAGCGAGCGGCTCTCGCTCGAGGTGATGCTCCCCGCGCCGGGTCAGGGCGCACTCGCCGTGCAGTGCCGCGACGGCGACGCGCGCACGCTCGAACGCCTCGCCGTCCTCGACGACGCCGCCACACGACGCGCCACGACGGCCGAACGGACCTTCCTTCAGGCGCTCGGCGGCGGGTGCGCCACCCCGGTGGGCGCCTTCGCCGAAACCGAGAACAACGGCTTGATCCGTATGATCGCGCTCGTCTCTTCCCCCGACGGCCGATCCGCAATCCGCGTACAGGGAGTGGACACCGACCCGCACGCCCTCGGGGAACGCCTCGCCGAGGAGGCCCGGCGCGAAGGAGCCCTGGAGGTGCTCGCCGATGGATGAGCCGCTCCGTGAAAAACGCATCGTCGTGACGCGCGCGCGCGCACAGGCCCGCCCGTTCGCCGACCGCCTCGAAGCCGAAGGCGCGACGCCCGTGTGCTTTCCCACCCTCCGGTTCGCTCCGATGCCCGACGCCGCGCCGCTCGACGCCGCTCTTGCGCGACTCGATGCGTACGACCTTCTCCTCTTCACGAGCGCAAACGGGGTGCGGTTCTTCATCGAAAGGGTCGAGGCCCTCGGCGCGCACGTGCCGGAGCATCTCGACATCGCCGCCGTGGGACCGGCCACGGCGCAGGCCCTCAGGCGGCGCGGCCTCCGGGCGAGCTTCGTGCCCGACGTCTTCACGGCCGAGCGTCTGGCGGAAGGCCTCGGCGACGTTTCGGGGCGAGCCGTCCTTCTCCCACAGGCTGAGATCGCCCGAACGACGCTCGCGCACACCCTGACCGCCGCGGGCGCGCGGGTGGACGCCGTGGCCGTCTATCGCACGCTCCCGGCCCAACCCACGCCCTCGGAACGGGCCGCCCTCGACGCAGGGGTGGACGTCGTCACCTTTGCGAGCCCGTCGAGCGCACGGGCCTTCGTCGCGCTCCTCGGCGATCGCGCCCGCACCCTCTCCGGGCAGGCCCTCGTGGCGTGCATCGGTCCGGTGACGGCCGCAGCGGCGGACGAACTCGGCCTCGACCCCGACCTCGTGCCCGACACACACACCACCGAGGGCCTCATCGCCGCACTGATCGAACACTTTGCCCACGCCGGCTCCGTTTCATGAATCGGACGCACTGTCCCCCTCTTTCGCGCGAATGAAAGCTGACCCTGCCATGCACCCGGCCCAGGAATCCTCGACGAGGGCGGGCGCCCCTCCTTTTCCGGCGGCGCGCCCGCGACGGCTCCGGCAATCGGCCTCGCTCCGACGGATGACCCGCGAGACCGTATGGACCGTGGACGACCTCATATACCCGCTCTTCGTCACTCACGGCGCGGGCGTCTCGCACCCCATCCCGTCGATGCCCGGCATCTCCCGGCACTCGGTGGACCGGGCCGTGGACGAGGCCGAACGGGCGGCAGCGCTCGGCATTCCCGCCGTGCTCCTCTTTGGCATCCCCGCCGCGAAGGACCCCGTCGGCATGGAGAATTTCGCCGGAGACGGAATCGTACAACAGGCCACGCGCGCGATCAAGGCCCGCCTCCCGGAGTTGACCGTCATCACCGACGTGTGCCTGTGTGAATACACGGATCACGGGCACTGCGGCCTCCTCAACGAGCCCGACGGCAACGGTCTCCCCGAGCCGCACCTGCCGGAAGGCTTCATCCTCAACGACGAGACGCTCGACGTGCTCGGCCGCGTAGCCGTGTCGCATGCCGAAGCGGGCGCCGACGTCGTCGCGCCGAGCGGGATGATGGACGGCATGGTCTCGAGCATCCGCGCCGCGCTCGATGCCGAAGGCTTCACCCATACGCCGATCCTGTCGTACAGCGTGAAATACGCGTCGTCGTTCTATGGCCCCTTCCGTGATGCGGCGGACGGCGCGCCGAAGTCGGGCGACCGGAAGTCGCATCAGATGGATCCCGGCAATGCGCGTGAGGCGCTCCGGGAAGCGGCGCTCGACGCAGCCGAGGGCGCGGATTTCCTCATGGTCAAGCCTGCCCTCGCCTATCTCGACGTCATCCGAAGGCTCCGCGACGCTTTCCCCGAACTTCCCCTCGCCGCGTACAACGTGAGCGGGGAATATGCGATGGTCAAAGCCGCCGCCGCGCAGGGTTGGCTTGACGAGCGGCGCGTGGTCGAAGAGGTCCTCACCTCGATCAAACGCGCCGGAGCGGACCTCATCATCACCTACCACGCCCTCGAGGCGGCGCGGTGGCTTCAAGCTTCTTCCTCATCCTGAACCGAGAACACCATGGCCCTCGATGTGACCCTCACGAAGCCCGGACTCGACATCCGAGAAAAAGGGCGTTCCGTCACCGGCGAACCCATTGCGCTCGACCGGCGACTTTTCATGCAGCTCCTCGCCTTCGGCGACGCGCGCGACCTCGACCCGCTCGTGCAGACGCTCGAAACGGCGGGAATCGCGGGTGTGCTGTACGTGGACATGAACGATCCGTACGGCGTCGCGCTTCTCACCTTCGACGAGCGCCCGGACCATTTCATCGAAACGGTCCGCCCGGTTTTGCACACGGAGGCCTTCCGCGCGCTGACGCCGAAGCCCGAGTACACGATGACGGGCCGGACGTACGCCATCGGATATGAACCCGACCTCGAAGAGGTGCTCATCGAGCGCCCCCGGCGGTACGTGACGAACCCCGAATGGCCATGGGCGATCTGGTATCCCGTGCGACGGGCCGGACGCTTCGAGACGCTGCCGGCGGAAGAACAACGGAAGATGCTCATGGAGCACGGCGGCATCGGTCACGCCTTCGGACGCGCCGACTACGCTCACGACATTCGCCTCGCGTGCCACGGCCTCGGGAAGGCGGACAATGATTTCATCGTCGGGCTTGTGGGCAAGGAGCTCCACCCGCTCTCGACGCTCATTCAGCGCATGCGAAAAACGCGACAGACGTCCGAGTTCCTCGAGAGCCTCGGTCCATTTTTCACCGGCAAAGCCGTCTGGCATGCCCATCCTTCCGAGTGACCCTTTACCCACATGATCCCATCCGCCCCGCCCCGCCCTCCGCGTTTCCTCCGCGCCTGCCGCCGCGAGCCCGTCGATGCCACACCGATATGGCTGATGCGGCAGGCCGGGCGCTACATGCCCGAATACCGCGCGCTCCGGCAAAACTATTCGATGCTCGACGCCATCCGCACGCCCGAGCTTGCCGCCGAGATCACCCTTCAGCCCATCGAGGCTTTCGACCTCGACGCGGCGATCATCTTCTCCGACATCCTCCCGCCGCTCATCGGCATGGGGCTCCCCCTCGAATTCGTGAAGGGCGTCGGGCCCCGGATCGAGCGGCCGCTCCGGACCACGCGCGACATCGATCTGCTGGCGACGCCGCCCGCGGAGACCATCATGCCGGGCACGCTCGAAGCCATCCGGCTCGTGAAGGCGACCCTCGAGCCGCGCGGCATCCCGCTCATCGGCTTCGCGGGCGCGCCCTTCACCCTGGCCAGCTATGCCATCGAAGGCGGCGGCTCGAAGACGTACGCCCGGGCGAAAACCCTCATGTACACGGAACCGGCTGCCTGGAAACGGCTCATGACCAGGCTCGTCACGGTCATCGGGGATTTCCTCGCCCGACAGGCCGAAGCCGGCGCCGACGTCCTCCAGGTTTTCGACTCATGGGCCGGCGCCCTCGGACGCGGCGACTATGAGCGGTACGTCCGGCCCTTCAACCGGATGCTCTTCGATCGCCTCCGGCGTGTGGGCAAGCCGGTGATCCATTTCAGCACGGGCACGAGCGCCTACCTCGACGCCGTGGCCGCATCCGGCGGCGACGTCATCGGGGTGGACTGGCGGCTCCCGCTCGACGAGGCCCGGGAGAAGATCGGCCCCGACCGCGCCGTCATGGGCAACCTCGACCCCGTCGTGCTCCTCGGCCCGTGGCGCGAACTCAAGGCCCACACCGACGACGTCCTCGACCGCGCCGCCGGGCGTCCGGGCCACGTCTTCAACCTCGGTCACGGCATCCTCCCCGAGACCCCCGTCGAGAACGTCCGCCGCCTCGTCGATTACGTACACGAGCGCACTTCGGTGCAATCCCTCTCGGAAGTCTGACCATGAACTCATCTCCCTCGGAAAAGACCCGTGCGCCCATCGGGGTGCTCATCATGGCCTACGGCGGGCCGAGCGCCCTCGAAGAGCTTCCCGGCTACCTCGCCGACATCCGCGCCGGGCGGCCGACCACGCCCGAGGTCCTCGAAGAGATCACCGATCATTACCGGCTGATCGGCGGACGCTCTCCGCTGCCCGAGATCACGCGGCGGCAGGCGGACGCCGTCATGGCGGAATTGAACCCGCCCGGCGAGCCGCCGCGCTACAGGGGCTACGTCGGCATGCGCCACTGGTCGCCGTGGATCGAGGAGACGGTGGGGCAGATGATCGAGGACGGCATCACGCGCGCCGTGAGCCTGGTCCTGGCGCCGCATTTCAGCCGCATGAGCATCGAGAAGTACCACGCAAAGATCTCAGAAGGACTGGCGATGTATCGCGGCGCCATCGACTTTGCCCACGTCGAGAGCTATCACGACGCGCCCGGGCTCATCGAACCTCTGGCCGAACGGGTGCGGGCGGGCATGCGCCGGTGGCCCGACGACGAGCGCGACGCCGTCCACGTGCTCTTCAGCGCGCACAGCTTGCCCGTGCGCATCCTGAAGACGGGCGACCCCTACGACGCACAACTTCGCGAGACGGCCCGCCTCGTGGCCGAACGCGCGGGGCTCGCCGAGGGACAATGGTCGTGGTGCTATCAGTCCGCCGGGCGGAGTCCGGAGCCCTGGCTCGGCCCTCCGATGGACGAGCACCTCGCCGCCCTGGCCGACGCCGGAGTGCGAAACGTGGTGAGCGTGCCGGTGGGCTTCGTGAGCGATCACGTGGAGATCCTCTTCGACATCGACATCGAAGCGCAGGCGTTGGCGCGGACGCTCGGCCTTCGCCTCGAACGCCCCCCGGCGCTCAACGACGACCCGGTCTTCATCCGGCAGCTCGCGGCCCTCATCCGGGACCAGGCCGCCGGGGCCGGCTGGCTTCCCCGCACGGCGCCCGCATCGCTCTGACCCGTGCTCCCCTCCCCACCCACCCGGAAGTCTCTTTTTATCGACATGAGTACCCGCGCGCGCGCTCCCGAGTCTCCCCCGAGCATCGTCGTCATCGGCGGCGGCATCACCGGGCTGACGGCGGCTTACCGGCTGCAGTCGCTGGCCCGAGAGCATGCGTTCCCGCTCGCCGTCCGTCTTCTCGAAAGCTCCGACCGTCTGGGCGGAAAGATCCGCACCGCCCACGTCGATGCGTTCACCGTCGAGGAGGGACCG
Source organism: Rhodocaloribacter sp. (assembly GCF_056451265.1). Lineage (NCBI taxonomy): Bacteria > Pseudomonadati > Rhodothermota > Rhodothermia > Rhodothermales > Rhodothermaceae > Rhodocaloribacter > Rhodocaloribacter sp. Next base: position 136,028 of record NZ_JBWOPL010000053.1, read on the forward strand.
GACATCTTTCTGGCCCGGAAGCCCGCGGGGGTGAACCTCTGCCGTGAGATCGGGCTGGAAGGGCGTCTTCGCCCGACGAACCCCGACCATCGCGGGAGCCTCATCCTCCGCGACGGCGAACTCTTCCCGTTGCCCGAGGGCCTGAGCGCCATGATCCCGACGCGCCTCAAGCCGTTCCTCCGGAGTCCCCTCCTCTCGCCGTGGGGCAAGATCCGTATGGGCGCGGACTGGCTCCTCCCCGCCCGTTCCGGCGAAGCGGACGAGTCCGTCGCATCGTTCTTCTCCCGTCGTCTCGGGCGCGAGTTGTATGAAAAGATCGTCGATCCGTTGCTCGGGGGCATCTATGGCGGGAGCGGCGACGTGCTCAGCCTGCAAGCCACCTTCCCCCACCTTCGCGCCCTCGAACGCGAGCACGGCAGCCTGCTCCGGGGACTTCTCGCCCGCCGGGGAGCGGCCCGCCAGAGCGGCGGCGCCTTCGTCACGCTCGAAGGCGGCATGGAGGAACTCACGGCCACGCTCGAACGAACGCTCACCGGTGTGCGCGTGACCACCGGCGCGCCCGTCCGAAGCCTTTCGCGCCGCGCCTCCGGCTTCTCCGTCGTCACGGACCACGACCGGTACGAAGCCGACGCCGTGCTCCTCACCACGCCCGCGTACGTCTCCGGCGCGCTCGTCGCCCCGTTCGACGATGCGCTGGCCCGGGATCTCGGCTCCATCCGGTACGGTTCCACGGTCACGCTCTCGCTCGCCTACCGCCTCCGCGACGTGCCGCGACCGCTCGACGCTTACGGCTACATCATCCCGCGTTCCGAGGGGCGTCCCGTGCTCGCCTGCACGTGGTCCTCCACGAAAATTCCGGGACGCGCGCCCGAGGGCATGGCGCTCCTCCGCGTCTTCCTCGGACGCTCCGACGACTACGAGACCGCCGGTCGCCCCGACCACGCGCTGCTCGCCCTCGCCCGGGAGGAACTCCGCGCCACGCTCGGCATCACCGTCGAGCCGCTCTTCCACCACCTCCGTCGATGGGAGCGCGCGATGCCCCTGTACACCCTCGGTCACCCCGAACGCCTCGTCCGCATCGCCGGACGGCTCTCCGCGCATCCCGGGCTTTTCCTCGCCGGAGCCGCCTTCCACGGCGTCGGCATCCCCGACTGTATCCGCGACGGGGAGACGAAAGCGGGGGACGCTTTCGCCTTCGTCCGCGCGCGCTCCGCTTCCACGCACACCTCCTGACCCACATGCTCATGCTCGAAATCCCCCGTTCCGAAGCGTTGTTTCGCGAGGCCCTCGAACGGCTCCCCGGCGGCGTCGACTCCCCGGCGCGCGCCTTCAAAGCCGTGGGCGGGCAGCCGCTCTTCATCGAACGCGGAGCGGGCGCTTATCTGTTCGACGTCGATGGGCACCGGTACATCGACTATGTGCTCTCCTTCGGCCCGCTCATCCTCGGACACGCGCCGGGGGTCGTCGTCGACGCCATCATCGACACGGCCCGGCGCGGCACGAGCTTCGGCGCGCCGAGCCCGCTCGAAGTCGAACTCGCCCGCCTCGTGACGGAAGCCGTCCCCTCGATGGAGATGGTGCGCTTCGTCAACTCCGGCACCGAGGCCACGATGAGTGCGCTCCGGCTTGCCCGCGCCTTCACCGGAAGGGACAAAATCGTCAAGTTCAGCGGAAACTATCACGGGCACGCGGACATGCTTCTGGTGCAGGCCGGCTCCGGCGTCGCCACCCTCGGCCTCCCCGACTCGCCCGGCGTGCCGCAGGCCGCCGTCGCCGACACCCTCACGGCGCCGTACAACGACCTCGACGCCGTGGCGAAGCTCTTCGAACGTCATCCCCGAGACATTGCCGCCGTCATCGTCGAGCCCGTGGCGGGCAACATGGGCGTGGTGCCTCCGGCTGCCGGTTATCTCGAAGGCCTTCGCAAGCTAACCGGGCTCCACGGCGCGCTCCTGATCTTTGACGAAGTGATGACCGGCTTCCGGGTGCATCCCGGAGGCGCGCAGGCGCTCTTCGGCGTCACGCCGGACCTGACGACGCTCGGCAAAGTGATCGGGGGCGGGTTGCCCGTAGGCGCCTACGGCGGGCGTCGTGAGATCATGGCGCGCGTGGCCCCGGCCGGGCCGGTGTATCAGGCGGGGACGCTTTCGGGCAACCCGCTCGCCATGGCGGCGGGCATCGCCACGCTCCGGGCGCTCCGGGAGCCGGGCCTCTGGCGCGCGCTCGAAGCCCGCACCGCCGCCCTCGTCGAAGGCCTCGGCAACGCCGCTCGCGCCGCCGGCATCCCCATCCGGCAGGCCTGTGTCGGCTCCATGTTCGGCCAGTTCTTCACCGACCGGCCCGTGTACGACTGGGACAGCGTTGCGAAGACCGACACGAAGCGGTTCACCCGCTTCTTTCGCGTGATGCTCGAAAACGGCGTCTATCTGCCGCCGTCGCCCTTCGAAGCCTGCTTTCTCTCCACCGCGCACGGAGACGACGAGATAGCCGCGACCCTCGCAGCGGCGGAACGCGCCTTCGCGGCGCTCGCCCGAGCCTGAAACGCTCGCTCAGGCTTCACCGCTGGGCCCGCCGAAGTGGATCTGCGGAATGGGCGCGCTGAACTCGCTGATCTCGCCGTGCGAACGCTCGTACCGCTCGATGTTCTCGGCAAGCGCGTGGAGGAGCCGCTTCGCGTGATGCGGCGTGATGATGATCCGGCTCTTCACTCGCGCCTTCGGCACCCCCGGCATGATCCGGATGAAGTCGAGGATGAACTCCTCCGACGAATGCGCGATCATCACCAGGTTGGCATAGACACCCTCGGCCACCTCCTCGCTCAGTTCGATGTTGAGGGATTGTGCGGGGTTCGGAGTCTCCTTCTTTTCATCCATAGTCGTTCTCTCTTGATAGACGAGGCGGTCGACGCTTCACGCGCCCGGTCCGTTGCCGTTCCTTCCGGAGGCGAGGACGCTGATAAGATCGCTTTTGGTCAGGATTTCGTAGGCCTCACGCGCCCCGGGATGGACGAGCACCGCGCCCGCGCCTTCTTCGAGGTACGACGTGAGCAAGGTCAGCGGCGCCGAGGGCGAGACGATCGGGAACGGGGCGTCCATGATCGAGCGGACCGGCTCCTCGCGCGCCGCCGGATCCTCGATGAGCCGATGGAGAATGCCCGACTCCGTGACGCTGCCCAGCACCTCGTCGCCCTCCATGACCGGGAGCTGTGAGATGCCGTGTTCATTCATGCGCCGGATCGTCACGGCGAGCGTATCCTCCGGCGAGACCGAAATCATCGAAGCCGCATTCCGGCGCGTGCCCAGGATTTCCTGCGCGGTGAAGTCCGGCGTCGATTCGAGGAAACCGTGGTTGCGCATCCACGTGTCGTTGTACGTCTTCGACAGATACCGGAAGCCGGAATCCGGAAGCACGACGACCACGACGTCCTCCGGCGTCAGTTCCTCCCGGTGATCGTGGAGCCACTGGAGCATCCCTGCCACGGCCATCCCGCACGACTGTCCAACGAAAAGTCCTTCCTCTCGCGCGAGCCGCCGCGTCATCTGCATCGACTCTTTGTCGGAGACGCGCACGTAGTCGTCGATGAGATCGAAATCCATGTTCCCGGCGATAATATCCTCGCCGACGCCCTCCGTCAGATACGGGTAGACCTCCTTTTCGTCGAAGACGCGCTCGTGGAAGTATTTATAATACACGGAGCCGAAGGGATCGATGCCGACGACCCGAACGTCGGGTTTGCGCTCCTTGAGGTATCGGGCCGTGCCGGAGATCGTGCCGCCGGTGCCCGCGCCTGCGAAGTAGTGCGTGATCCGACCTTCGGTCTGCTCCCAGAGTTCGGGCCCGGTGGTTCGGTAATGGGCTTCGGCGTTGGCGGGGTTGTCGTACTGGTTGAGGTAGACCGCGTTCGGGATCTCCTCGGCCAGCCGCCGCGCCACGGAATAGTAGGAGCGCGGATCTTCGGGCGCGACGTTCGTCGGACACACGATGACTTCCGCGCCGAAGGCCCTGAGCACGTCCACCTTTTCCTGACTCTGCTTGTCCGTGGTGGTAAAGATGCACTTATACCCCCTGGCGATGGCCGCGAGCGCCAGACCCGCGCCGGTGTTGCCGCTCGTCCCTTCGATGATCGTGCCCCCCGGCTTCAGCCGTCCTTCCCGTTCGGCGGCCTCGATCATGCTCTGCCCGATGCGATCCTTCACCGAACCGCCGGGGTTGAAAAACTCGACCTTCGCCAGCACCGTGCACGGCAGATCCGCCGCCAACCGGTTGATTTTCACCAACGGCGTGTTCCCGACCGTTCCGAGGATGTTCTCGTGCCACATGACCGTCTCTTGTTTTTTTCTATATTACCGCCCGAATTACGCCCGCGGGTTCGAGAGGAAGAAACGAAAGAATAGGTTCGCGTGCCCGGCGTTCCCCGATCTTTCGGAAGCGTGAACCTAACGCCTGCTCCCGTCATTTGATCATCGCGCGCCCCTTTTTCATCCCGGCTCCACGATGGACCGGTGTTGCCCTCCCGGATGCCGCCGCCGACGGAACACTGATACCCCCAGCCCAGCCCCGACGATCCATGTCAGACCCGCTCGAATCATTGACGCCGGTAGAGTCCGAGGTGTTCGTCGCCACCTTCTCGCCCGAAGGCATGGTCCATTTCCGGAACGAGGCGTGGGTATCCGTCTTCGGCGAAACGGAACATCCCTGGGCGCACTGCAGCGCCGAAGACCAGACCCTGGCCATCGATTCCGTCCGCGAGGCCGGTCGCGGCTCGCTCGTGACGCGCCGGCTTTTCATGGTCCATCTCCCGGATCGAGACGAGCCGTTGCCGGTGCTGCTCCACTTCCTGCCGGTCCATCTCGCAGCCTCCGGGGAGAGGCCGGAGATGCGCGCCGTCACGGTGGTGGGCGAAGCGCTGGCCGAGCCGAGCACGTGGACCGCGAGCCAGACACAGCGCCATCGGATGGAGACGCTCGGCAGGATGACCATGGGGATTGCGCACGATTTCAACAATCTGCTCAGCAGCGTCCTGGGCCACATCGAACTGCTCAAGTCGGCGCCCCCCGGCGAGGTTCCTCCGGCCCTGCTGACCGAACACCTGAACCCCATCGAGCAGGCGGCCCTCGACGGCGCCGCGCTCGTCGGAAAGATCCAGCAGTACATCCGTCAGGAGAAAGAGACCGTCTTCGAGCCGCTCGACCTTCCGACGCTGATCCGGGACGCGACGGTCCTCACGAAACCGTACTGGTACAACGACCCCCGGCGGCGCGGCATCGCCATCGACCTCGAACTCGACCTCGCGCCCGTGCCGCCGATCATGGGCGCCGCCGCCGAGCTCCGGGACGTGCTCGTCAACCTCATCCTCAACGCGGTGCACGCCATGCCGCGCGGCGGGAGCATCCGCTTCGAGACCCGCGACGAGGGCGTGCGCGGCGTCGTGCTCCGCATCACCGACACCGGCACCGGGATGACGGAGAACGTCCGTGCCCGCATTTTCGAACCGCTCTTCACGACGAAGGGGAAACGGGGCACCGGTATGGGGCTTGCGGTCTCCTACGGCATCATTCAGGAGCACGAGGCAAGCATCGAGGTCGCTTCCGAGCCCGGCGTCGGCTCCACGTTCACGCTGACGTTCCCGCCCGCCGAGACGGCCGAGGCGGCGCCCGCGCCCGAAGCCGAGACGCCGTCGGCACGCCGCGCCCGCATCCTCGTAGTGGACGACGAGCGAGGCGTGCGCACCGTCCTGTGCAAGATGCTGACCCTCCGGGGGCACACCGCCGTCGAAGCCGCTTCCGGCGCCGAGGCCCTCGCCCTCGTCGAGCGCGAGACGTTCGACCTCGTCTTCACCGACCAGGGCATGCCCGAGATGAGCGGGCGGCAACTGGCGGGCGCCCTCCGCCGACGCTTCCCCGAACTCCCCATCGTGCTCATCACCGGAGACACCGAGGCCGGCGCTCCGGACGACCAGGTGAACCTCGTCCTCGGCAAACCCTTCAAGCTCCAACACCTCGACGACGCCGTCCGCCAATTGCTCGACTGAACCGGGTCCGAAGGCCACGCCCGGGCAACGGATTCGACAGGCGATAACGGCAACGACCTCCCCGGGGCGTCCCCTCTCCCCGGGTAAAAAATGCGGAAGCCGACACATTGTCATGCCCTACCCTTTGGCCTGGTTTTTGAGAAAATGGTGAACAAAAATGAACGGGATGCGGTACTGTCCCCGCCCCCACCGGCCGCGTCCCCCCAGGTTTTTCAGAGTGATCTGAGCCATAGCGTAAAGTGAATAGCATTATGAGAGAAAATACCTTTTGGTTGATAGATAACGATCCGGAGCAGAGCATTCCGCTCCCGACGGCGGATGAAGAGAAGGAGATGAGCACGTCCGAGGTGCCGGAGATCCTGCCGATTCTTGCCCTCCGCAATACCGTCCTCTTCCCGGGCGTCGTCCTGCCGATCACCATCGGACGGGATACCTCGCTCAAGCTCGTCAAGGATGCCTTCAGCGGCGACCGCCTGATCGGGGTCGTGGCGCAGTTGAGCAGCGACCAGGAAAACCCCGGCCCCGAAGATCTGTATTCGGTCGGGACCGTGGCGACCATCCTCAAACTCATCAAGATGCCCGACGGCTCCAAGTCCATCGTGATCCAGGGCAAACGGCGTTTCCACGTGGACGAGTACGTGCAAACCGAGCCGTACTTCAAGGCGCGCGTGACGCCAATCAAAGAAGAGGTCGACGCCGACCAGATCGAACTCAAGGCGCGCATCCGGTCGATCAAGGAACTGGCCATTCAGATCGTCAACCTCTCGCCGAATCTGCCCAGCGAGGCGGCCTACGCGATCCAGAACATCGACTCCCCGACGTTTTTGATCCACTTCATCGCCTCGAACCTTCAGGTGGACGTGGATGAGAAACAGCAGTTGCTCGAGACGATCCCCATCCTGGAGCGCGCCGACCTCGTGATGGATCATCTGACGCGCGAGATCCAGGTGCTTCAGATCTCGGAGGAGATCCGGTCCCGCGTCAAGTCCGACGTGGATCAGCAGCAACGAGAGTACCTGCTTCGCCAGCAGTTGAAGGCGATCCAGGAAGAGTTGGGCGAGAGCGACGGCATGTCCTCGGAAGTGGCCGAATTGCGGAAGCGCGCCGAGGAAAAGAACCTCCCCGATTACGTGCGGGAGGTGCTCAACAAAGAGCTCGACAAGCTGGCGCGTTCGAACCCGGCCTCGCCGGACTACGCCGTCACCCGCAATTACGTGGACTGGATCCTCGACCTCCCCTGGCTCGAGTATTCCGAGGATCACCTCGACATCAAGCGGGCGCAGGAGATCCTCGACGAGGATCACTACGGGCTCGAGCAGGTGAAGAAGCGCATCCTCGAGTATCTGGCTGTGCTCAAGCTCAAGGGGGACATGAAAGCCCCGATCCTGTGCTTCTACGGACCGCCCGGCGTCGGGAAGACGAGCCTCGGCAAGAGCATCGCGCGGGCGCTCGGGCGATCGTTCGTCCGCATGAGCCTCGGCGGCGTGCGCGACGAGGCCGAGATCCGGGGCCACCGACGGACGTACGTCGGCGCGCTGCCGGGACGCATCATCCAGGGCATCAAAAAGGCCGGGACGAGCAATCCCGTGATGATGCTCGACGAGATCGACAAGCTCGGATCCGACTTCCGCGGAGATCCGTCGAGCGCGCTCCTCGAAGTGCTCGACCCTGAACAGAACTCCGCTTTCAACGACCACTACCTCGAACTCGACTATGACCTGTCGAAGGTGCTCTTCATCGCCACGGCGAACTACATCGACATGATCCCGGCGCCCCTGCGCGACCGCATGGAGATCATCGAGATCACTGGCTATACCGAGGAGGAGAAGCTCGCCATTGCGAAGCAGTACCTGCTGCCGCGACAGATCGAGCGAAACGGCCTGAAGCCGGAGCAATTCCACCTCACCGACGGCGCCCTACGGCTCATCATCTCGGGATACACCCGAGAGTCGGGCGTGCGGCAACTCGAACGCACCATCGGGGCGGTGGCGCGCGGCGTAGCCAAGAAGATCGCCATGGGCGAGATCACCGAAGCGACCGTGGACAAACGCGACGTGAAGGAATACCTCGGACCGAGGAAATTCTTCTCCGAGGTGGCCCAGCGCACGGAGGTGCCCGGTGTGGCGACCGGCCTGGCCTGGACGCCCGTCGGCGGCGACATCCTCTTCATCGAGGCCTCCGTCTCCCGTGGCTCCGGACGCATGACGCTCACCGGTCAACTCGGCGACGTGATGAAAGAGTCGGCACAGACCGCGCTCTCGTACGTGAAAGCGCACGCCGAGGACTTCGGCATCCCGTACGATGCGTTCCTCCACTGGGACGTCCACATCCACGTGCCCGCCGGCGCCGTCCCGAAAGACGGCCCCTCGGCCGGCGTGGCGATGCTCTCGGCCCTCGTGTCGATCTATACGCAGCGCCGCGTCAAGCACAACGTGGCCATGACCGGCGAGGTGACGCTTCGCGGCATGGTGCTTCCCGTGGGCGGGATCAAGGAGAAAGTGCTCGCCGCCAAACGCGCGGGCATCAAACGCGTGGTCCTTCCCGACAAGAACCGGAAAGACATTTCCGAGATCAAAAAGTCGGCGCTCCGCGGCCTGCGTATCTCGTACGTGAAGCGGATGGAAGAGGTGCTCGAGATCGTGCTCGAGGACGAGCCCGTCACAGATCCGAAGGCGTTCTTCGAGGCGCCCGAGAAGGAGAAGGAATCCTCCGAGACCGGCGTCAACGGCGCCCCGATGCTCGACCAGCCGATGACGAATTAATGCGACACCGATCGCTCAAGGAAAAGGGACCGGCGCATGGCGCGCACGGTCCCTTTTTTTATGCATGAAAAGATACCCATGTGATCATGCATCGTCTCCCGAAGGCGGAACGATGCGACGCGGCTCCTCGGATTCCTCCAGAATCTTCGCGTCTTCGATGTTCGGGTCGAGGCCCTCCCGGAAGGCATTCTCGACTTCCACGACGAGGTCCACGGTGCGTTCGAGGACGAACTCGATGGACTGACCGAGCAACCGCGCCATCGCCCCGCCGAGGAAAACTGCTTTGCCGAGCGGATTGAGGCGTTCGAATTCGACGATGCGTTTTTCGGAGTCGGGCATCGAGTCGTCCGGGTCAGGAGGCGTCGTCATGCGAAGGGGGGTTGGGAGCAGCCTTCTTCGTGGTTCGTTTGCGCGGGGTCTTCCGGGTGCTCGACGCAGGTTTCGGGGCTTCCGGTTCGACGGATTCGCCATCACCGCCCTGATTTTCACCGGCAGCGAAGAGGTCTTCGAGCACGCGTGCGAGCGTGCGTCCCGCCTCCTCCAACCCGCGCCCGAGGGTGGCCGCCGCCGCTTCGACGAGGAAGGCGGCGCGCTCCTCGACGCCGAGTTGCTCGAACGCCGCCCGGGCCTTCTCGTAGGCTTCGCCTGTCTGCTCTTTTTCGCTCATGGGAATTCCGTCGGATCTGTGCGCGTGTGGGCGCTTTGAATGAACGTCCTGGTGACGTAGAATGTAGACGAGCGCAGGATAGCCAGGTTTCACCCGAAGCCCCCGGCTTCCGCGCGCCTTCTCCCCGAACCGATCCCCCGCATCCGATCTTCGTGAACCGCTCCGCCCCCCATACGCTCCCCGCCGCATCGTCCGGACCCGCACACCGCGAGGGCATCGTGATCCGGTCCACCGGAAGCTGGTATGACGTGCAAACGGAGGAAGGCGTGATCCCCTCGAAGATTCGGGGGAAGTTTCGCCTGCAAGCCTCCGAGACGACCAACCCCGTCGTCGTCGGGGACCGGGTGACGATCCGGATGAACGAGGATGGGACCGGGCTCATCACGGAGATCCACCCGCGCAAGAACGAACTCAGCCGCCGGGCCGCCGGGCGGCGCGTGGGCAAGGTGCACGTCATCGCCGCCAACATCGACGCGGCATGGGTCATTCAGTCGATCCGCATGCCGAAGATCAACCCCGGCTTCATCGATCGTTTCCTTGTCGTTGCGGAAATGAACGAGATCCCGGCGGGCATCGTCTTCAACAAACTCGACCTGATGCGGGAAGCCGACCGCGACGCGGTGTTTTTCATGCGGGATCTTTACCGCTCGCTGGGCTATCCGGTCCTTCTCACGAGCGCGCTCACGGGCGAAGGCCTCACGGAATTCGCCGAAGCGCTCAAAGACAAGACGAGCGTCGTCATGGGACCTTCGGGCGCGGGAAAGTCCTCGCTCCTCAACGCCATCGAGCCGGGACTGAACCTCCGGATCGGAGCCGTGAGCGCGAAGCACCGAAAAGGACGCCACACCACCACCGTCGTCTCGCTCTATCCGCTCTCCATCGGCGGCTTCGTCGCCGACACGCCGGGGCTCCGGGAGTTCGGCATCACGAACCTCGACCCTTCGGACCTCGGGCACTACTTCGTCGAGTTTCGCCCGTATCTCACGCACTGCCATTTCCCCAACTGCACCCACGACCACGAACCGGGATGCGCCGTGAAGGAAGCCGTGGAACGAGAGGAGATCACCATCGAGCGGTACGAGAGCTATCTCAACATTCTCCACTCGATTCGCCTCGGAGAAAAGGACGTCGGGCGATAGCCCCGGCTCTCCCGTAGGCGCACTCCATCGAGGTCCACCGGTCCCTCCCTGCCGGCCCGCCAAACGTTTCGCCCGCCGGTGCGGGGGTTACGAGCGTTTTTTTCGCCGGCCTTTCCGGCTGCCTTTTGCGGCGGCGCGCGCTTCGAGCAGTTCGACGGCCTCCGAGATCGTCAGCGTATCCGGGTTGCCGTCTTTGGGAAGCGAAGCGTTGAGACGTTTGTGCTTCACGTACGGGCCGTATTTCCCCGCCCACACTTCGATCTCCTCTCCGGTCTCGGGGTGCTTGCCGAGCACGCGGAGCGGCTGCTTCTTTGCTTTTTTCTCTTCGAGCAACTCGAGCGCGCGCGGGAGGTCGACCGTGAGTACGTCGTCCTTCTCGGTGAGCGAGGCGAACGTCCGCTCGTGCTGCACGTACGGGCCGTACTTCCCGATATTGGCGAGGATGGGCTTGCCGGTCTCGGGATGGACGCCGAGGGTGCGGGGCAGCTTCAGAAGGTTTACGGCTGCTTCGAGCGTAACCTCTTCCGGGCGCATCCCTTTCGGGAGGGACATCCGTTTCGGCTTGCCCTCCTTCTCATCGTCGCCGAGTTGAATATAGTGTCCGTACGGACCTTCCTTGAGCAGGACCGGCAGCCCAAGCTCGGGATGGATGCCGAGCACGTGGTTGCCCTTGTCGCCGGCCTTCCGGGTCAGTTCTTCCAGGATCTCTTCCGTCACATCACCGGGCACGAGGTCTTCCGGCAACGAAGCCACGATGCGCTCGCCGTCGCGATGGGCCTCTACGTACGGGCCGTATTTCCCGACGCGCACCACGTAGTCGCCCCACTTCGGGAAATGGATGGTTGAGACGGCGCGGGCGTCGACGACGTCGAGGGCTTTTTCGACGAGGGTCTCCAGCCCCTCTTCGCCCGAATAGAACGCTCGGAGGTACCTCTTGGGCTCCGTCTTCCCCGCCGCGATGTCATCGAGGATTTGCTCCATCTTCGCCGTGAAGCTGACGTCGACGAGCTTCTTGAATTGGGCTTCGAGGAGGTTGTTCGTGGCGAAGGCGGTAAACGTGGGGATGAGTTGATGACCTTTTTTCCGCACGTACCCGCGCTCCATGATCGTGTCGATGATCGTGGCATAGGTGCTCGGTCGCCCGATGCCTTCTTTTTCGAGCGTCTTGATGAGCGTCGCTTCGGTATAGCGCGCCGGCGGCTTCGTCTCGCGCCCGAGCGGTTCCACCTTACGGCAGGTGGGGGCATCCCCCTCGTGGAGTTCCGGAAGCGGCTGCTCTCGGTCTTCGAGGGCCGCCTCGGGATCGTCCGTACCTTCCACGTAGGCACGGAAGAATCCCGGGAAAAGGATCGTTTTGCCCGAAGCGCGGAAGCGCGCGGTATCCTCCCCCTCCCCGGCTTCGATGGTCGCCGTGACGAGACGGAGCCGGGCGTCGGCCATCTGGGTGGCCACGGTGCGCTTCCAGATCAGATCGTAGAGCGCGCCTTCCTGACCCTGGAGTCCGAGTTCTTCCCGCGTCTTCATTTCCTTGCCTGCCGGGCGGATCGCCTCGTGGGCCTCCTGCGCGTTGCGCACGGCGCCGCTGAATTGCCGGGGCGAGGGGCTGAGGTACTCCTTCCCATACCGTTCGGTGACGGCGCGGCGGCTGGCTTCAACGGCCTCCTGCGACAGGTTCGTCGAGTCCGTACGCATATACGTGATGAAGCCCTGTTCGTAGAGCTTCTGGGCCACGCGCATCGTCTGCCGCGCCGAGATCCCAAGCTTGCGGCTGGCCTCCTGCTGGAGCGTCGAGGTGATGAACGGCGCGTACGGCGACCGCGACACGTCGCGCATGTCTACCTTCGTCACGCGCCAGGGCGCGCCGGGGAGCCGCTCCGCCAGCGCCCGGGCTTGCTCCTCTTCCAGAAGGAGGACGTTCTTGCCCGAGACGAGCCCTTCCTTGAGCGTCCCCGTCTGGTCGTCGAAGTCGCGTCCGGTGGCGATGCGGAGGCCCCGAACGTGCGTCAGCTGTGCCTCGAAGGGCGCGCCGTCTCTGGCGAGATAGGCCTTGAGCGTCCAGTACGAACCCGGCATGAAGGCAATCCGCTCCTTTTCGCGGAGCACGAGCAGCCGCACGGCCACGCTCTGCACCCGCCCCGCCGACAGGCGCGGCGCGATTTTTTTCCAGAGCAGGGGCGAGAGTTTATAGCCGAAGAGCCGATCGAGCACCCGGCGCGTCTCCTGGGCCTCGATGAGATGTTCGTCCATGTCGCGCGTCTGCTCCAACGCTCCCAGGATGGCCTCGCGGGTGATCTCATGAAACACCATGCGGCGCACCGGAATGCGGGGTTTGAGCACCTGAAGCAAATGCCATCCGATGGATTCGCCTTCCCGGTCCTCATCCGTCGCAATGAACAGTTCGTCGGCCTCCTTGAGCGCCGCTTTCAGCTTCTGCACCACCTTTTTCTTGCTCGCCGGGACGACGTAGACCGGCTCGAAGTCATGCTCGACGTCCACGCCCAGCCGGGCCCAGGGCTTCTTCTTGATGCGTTCCGGCACTTCCGCCGCCGAGGCGGGCAGGTCGCGGACGTGCCCCATGCTCGCCTCCACCTGATACCCCTCTTGGGGCAGAAAACGGGAAATGGTTTTTGCTTTGGTCGGAGATTCAACGACGACTAATCGCTTCATACGTGTCAACAGATTGGTGACCGCTCGATTTCGGCGGTTTGGAAAAGAAAGAAGGCTCCGTGAGCAGGGGTTCTCGCGCTCGCCTCGGCGATCTGCGGCGCTATCGATGCGCCCCGGAAAAGCTATTCACGGGCGGTGACAAGGGCCTGTCCGCCCCCCGGCGCCCGAAGCATGGATCGGGCGCAATCTCACGCTCTTACCGGGAGAACGTTCCGAATGCATGACCGGCATCGATCCCCGCTCCTCCCCTTGTCCCCTCCCTTCTCCCGGCTTCTCCGTAATTCTTTCGGCCTTTCTCCGACGAATCCATGCTACCCGATTTTCCCCGCCGAAGCCCCTCGCCATTCGGGCTCCGTCGTCCTTCGACCACCGCCTCCGCGCCTCTGTACGACCGCCTCTGCTGCCGTGGCGCGCGAACGCCGGAGCGGGAGTTGCACAAAAAGCGCTTCCAGCCTCCCGGTCGTCCGGGGCGACGCGCTTTTTTGATGATAGCATCACATTATATAAGGAGGGCAACCATTATCTTGCGCTCGATTTCGCTCATCGCGAAACGGCTTTCCCGATTCACCAAAACACCTGGCCACGCACATGGAGTCTGCAGAGAAAGAGGCGATGGTAGAAACCACCGTGAAATACACGTACGTCTTCGGCAACGGCATTGCCGAGGGGAACAAGGAGATGAAGGCCCTGCTCGGCGGCAAGGGGGCGAACCTGGCGGAGATGAGTTCGATCGGCCTGCCGGTGCCTCCGGGCTTTACGATCAGTACGGAAGCCTGCAAAGTGTACAACGAACTCGGGCGCGCGTGGCCGGAAGGCCTGGCCGAGCAGGTCGAGGCCGGCATTCGTCACGTCGAGCGGGCGATGGGCGCGGGCTTCGGCGACGCGGAGAACCCGCTGCTCGTCTCCGTGCGCAGCGGCGCGGCCATCTCCATGCCCGGCATGATGGACACCGTGCTCAACCTCGGCCTCAACGACACCGTCGTCGAAGGGCTGGCCAGGAAGACGGGCAACGTGCGGTTCGCCTTCGATGCCTACCGCCGCTTCATCGACATGTTCGGCGACGTGGTGAGCGGCGTGCCGCACCATCACTTCGAAAAAGCCCTTGCCGCGCTCAAGGAGGAAGTCGGCGCGGCCAGCGACGTGGACCTCTCCGCCCACGACCTCAAGGTGCTCGTGGACCGCTACAAGGCCATCTACCGGCAACATACGGGCTACATGTTCCCCGAGGACCCGCGCGAACAACTCACCTTCGCCATCAACGCCGTCTTCGACTCGTGGAACAGCGACCGCGCCATCAAATACCGTCAGATCAACAAGATCACGGGGCTCCTTGGGACGGCGGTCAACGTGCAGGCGATGGTCTTCGGCAACATGGGGCCGGACAGCGGCACCGGCGTCTGCTTCACGCGCAACCCCTCCACGGGCGAGCATAAGCTCTACGGGGAGTTCCTCGTCAACGCGCAGGGGGAAGACGTGGTGGCCGGCATCCGGACGCCCGAACCGATCGAGCAGATGGAAGAGGAGTTCCCGGAGGCGTTTCACGAGCTCGTCGAGACGACCCATCTGCTGGAGAAGCATTACAAGAATATGCAGGACATCGAGTTCACCGTGCAGACCGGCAAGCTCTTCCTGCTTCAGACCCGCAACGGCAAGCGCACCGGAACGGCTGCCGTCAAGATCGCGGTGGACATGGTGCACGAGGGACTCGTGGACAAGCGCACGGCGGTGCGCGACCTCGTCGAGCCGCGCCATCTCGACCAGCTCCTCCATCCCCGCTTTGCCGACCCCGAGGCCTATCAGAGCGCCGTCATTGCGCGCGGGCTGCCCGCCTCCCCCGGCGCGGCGGTCGGGCGCGTGGTCTTCACCGCCGAGGACGCCGAGCGTGCAAAGAAACGCGCGGCCGAAGCCAAAACGCCCGAGGAAGCGCAGGAGCACCGCGTCATCCTCGTGCGCATCGAGACGAGCCCCGAGGACGTCGGGGGCATGGACGCGGCCGAAGGCATCCTCACCTCACGCGGCGGCATGACGAGCCACGCCGCCGTGGTGGCCCGAGGATGGGGCAAACCGTGCGTGGCCGGCTGCGGCGACATCGTGATCAACTACAAGACCAAAACCTTCACCAACGGCGAAGTCACCGTGCGTGAAGGCGACTGGATCTCGATCAACGGCTCCACAGGCGAGATCATCCTCGGCAAACAGGAGCTCGTCGAGCCCGAGCTGAGCGGCTATTTCGCCGAATTCATGTCGTGGGTGGACGAGTTTCGCGTGATGAAGGTGCGCACGAACGCGGACACCCCGGCCGACGCCGCCCGGGCACGCGAGTTCGGCGCGCAGGGCATCGGGCTGTGCCGCACCGAACACATGTTCTTCGAAGAGGGCCGCATCCGTCACGTGCGTGAGATGATCCTCTCCGACACGCGTGAAGAGCGCAAGCAGGCGCTCGAACGCCTCCTCCCCTACCAGAAAGAAGACTTCCTCGGCATCTTCCGCGCGATGGAGGGCCTGCCCGTCACCATCCGCCTCCTCGACCCGCCGCTCCACGAGTTCCTCCCGCACGACAAGCAGGGACAAATGGAGATGGCGGAATCTTTCGGCATCTCGCTCGCCGAAGTGAAGGCCAAAGTGGACGCGCTGAGTGAGTTCAACCCGATGCTCGGCCATCGCGGGTGCCGCCTCGGCATCACGTATCCGGAGATCACGGAGATGCAGACACGGGCCATCCTCGAAGCGGCCATCGAGCTCAAAGAGGAAGGCCTCACGGTCCTGCCGGAGATCATGGTCCCGCTCATCGGGACGCTGGCCGAGTTCGCGCATCAACGCGCGGTCATCGAAGCCACGGCCAAGCTCGTCTTCACGGAAAAGGATGCCGAGATCGACTATCAGATCGGCACCATGATCGAGATCCCGCGCGCGGCGCTGACGGCGGACGAGATCGCCGGGGAGGCCGACTTCTTCTCCTTCGGCACGAACGACCTGACCCAGCTGACTTTCGGCTACAGCCGCGACGACGCAGGCAAGTTCCTCCCGTACTACATCGAGCACAAGATCCTGCCGGGCGATCCGTTCCAGTCACTCGACCAGCAGGGGGTGGGCCAGCTCGTCAAGCTCGGCGTCAAGCTCGGGCGCTCGACCCGTCCGCTCCTCAAGGTCGGGATCTGCGGCGAGCACGGCGGCGACCCGGCGTCGGTGCACTTCTGTTATGAAGTGGGCATGGATTACGTCTCCTGCTCGCCCTATCGGGTGCCCATCGCGCGTCTGGCCGCCGCGCAAGCCTACCTCGCGGCACAGGATGCGGAAGCGTAAGCCGCGTCCTTCCGACGAACGCAAGCGATTCTTCGAGCGCCCCTCCCGCACCGGTCGGGAGGGGCGCTTTGCGTCCGGCCGCTCGGACGCCCTTCAGCCCGAACGGCGCCGCGTCCGGCGTCGCACCGGCTCCGGCGCTTCCTCCGACTCGAACGCATCGGACCCTTCGAGAAGGTCCGGCGTGTGACCGGACAGACTCCGCGCATCCGTTTCGAGCGTCTCCGACAGTTCTTCGAGACGCTCCACGAGGGGTTTCGTCGCCTCCGACACCGCCCGCCGAATCATCGCTTCGAGCTCGCTCCGGGTCAGACTCGACTCGTCGCCCGAACGCGCCGAGAAGCGCTCCGAACGGTAATTCAGGCTCATCTTCACCACGGACATGATCGTCCCTGCAATGATCGAGATAATAATGATGGCGACGATTTCCTCAGGCATGACGGCACCGTTGATCCGATGGACGAGGGTTCAACCCGGACGCCTCCGCGTGCGCCGGACGGGCGGGGGGGCAGGCGGGACTTCCACTTTAGCCTCGGGCTCCGGGAGTTCGAGGAGCGGGGCCTGCTCTGCGGGGGGCAGTTCCGGACGACGCCCTTCGAGCGCTTCGAGGCGGGCCAACAGGGGCGCCTGCGCTTCCTCCACCGCCTCCCGAATGAGCGTTTTCAACTCGCCCATCGCCAGGCTGCGATCCGCCTCGGCGGACGTCCGTTCCATCTTCGACTTATTATAGTCGAGGATCATCTTGATCGTCAGATAAATGAACGAGAAGACGAAAAGCGGGATGAGAATGTTTTCCATGGAACGGTTACGCGGAAGCACAGGAATGGGAATGCCGATGCGGCGATACGAAACCCCGGCGGCGAGGTTACGAACGTCCGGTGCGCCAAGGGTACGCTCCTGCGGCGACTCGCGCAAGCACCCGGAGGGTTTCGCCCGGGTTTTACCCTCCGTGATCCTTTCCCGTTTCCCGCTTCGCCTCCGTTTCCCTATCTTCCCTCGTTGCATATCACGAAGCATGGAGGCCCATGAACCTTGACCTGACGGGGAAACGAGCGATGGTGTGTGGGAGCACGCGCGGCATCGGGTATGCGTGCGCCATGGAGCTGGCGGCCCTCGGCGCGAGCGTGACCCTCGTCGCCCGGAACGAACGCTCCCTCGCCGAGGTCCGGGAGCGCCTGCCTTCGCCGCGTGAACAGGCGCACGAGGTCATCGTCGCCGACTTCGAAACGCCGGAGACGCTGGCGTGGAAGCTCCGCGAATACGTGGAGGCGCACCCGCCGGTCCACATCCTCGTGAACAATACCGGCGGCCCTCCCGGCGGCCCGCTCGCCGAGGCCGCCCTCGAAGCGCTTCAACGCGCCTTCGCGATGCACGTGCTGAGCAATCAGACGCTCGTGCGGGCGCTCGTGCCGGGCATGAAGGCCGAGGCCTACGGGCGCATCATCAACGTCATCTCCACCTCCGTCAAGCAGCCCATCCCCGGCCTCGGCGTCTCGAACACGATCCGGGGCGCGGTGGCGAACTGGGCAAAGACGCTGGCGACGGAGCTCGGCCCCTTCGGCATCACGGTGAACAACGTGCTCCCCGGCGCCACGGAGACCCACCGGCTCGCGGCGCTCATCGCGGCACAAGCCGAGCGGACGGGACGCCCGGAGGAAGACGTCGCCGCAGCGATGCGAAGCGCCATCCCCGCCCGGCGCTTCGCGCGCGCCGAGGAGATCGCCTTCGCCGTCGCCTTCCTCGCCTCTCCCTCGGCCGCCTACGTCAACGGCGTCAACCTCCCCGTCGATGGCGGGCGAACGAAGTGCCTGTGAGCGCGGCGAGTCCTTGCCCTGAACCGAGAGCTACGAACCGGACCGATGGAATACCTCAGCAATTACCTTAACGGAGCGCTCATAACGCCCATCAGTCATACGTACATCGACAACGTCAATCCGGCGACGGGCGAGGTCTTCAGCCGCATCCCCGACTCGGACGCGCACGACGTGGACCGTGCGGTGGCGGCGGCCAAAGAGGCCTTCCCCGCCTGGGCAGCCACCCCCGCGCGCGAACGATCGCGCCTGCTCCTCCGCCTCGCCGACCTCATCGAAGCCAACCTCGAAACCCTCGCCCGCGACGAATCGACCGACAACGGCAAGCCCGTCGCCCTTGCCCGAACGGTCGACATCCCCCGCGCGGCCCTGAACTTCCGCTTCTTCGCCACGGCCATCCTCCACGCCTCCTCCGAAGCCCACGAGACGGACGAGCTGGCGCTCAACTATACCCTGCGCCCTCCCCTGGGCGTCGTCGGGTGTATCTCGCCGTGGAACCTCCCGCTTTACCTCTTCACATGGAAGATCGCCCCGGCCCTCGCCGCCGGCAACTGCGTCGTCGGCAAACCGTCGGAGATCACGCCCCTCACGGCTTTTCGGCTCTCGGAACTGTGCCTCGAAGCCGGCTTTCCGCCGGGTGTGCTCAACGTCGTCCACGGATACGGGCACAAGGTGGGCGCGGCGCTCACGATCCACCCGGACGTGAAGGCGATCTCGTTCACCGGCGGCACCCGCACCGGTGCGACCATCGCCCGAATGGCTGCGCCGATGTTCAAAAAACTCTCCCTCGAACTCGGCGGGAAAAACCCGACGATCATCTTCGCCGACTGCCGGTACGAGGAGATGCTCGAAACGACGGTCCGTTCCGCCTTCGCCAATCAGGGAGAGATCTGCCTGTGCGGCTCCCGCATCTTCATCGAGCGCCCCCTGTACGAACGGTTCCGCGACGACTTCGTGGCGCGCGTGGAGGCCCTCCGGGTCGGCGACCCGCTCGATCCCGAGACGGACCTCGGGGCGGTGGTCTCGGAGGCCCACCTCGAAAAGATTCTGTCGTATATTGATCTGGCGGAAGAAGAGGGCGGGACGGTCCTCTGCGGCGGCCGCCGCGTCCTGCTCGAAGGCCGATGCGCCGCCGGATTCTTCGTCGCGCCGACGGTCATCGAAGGACTCGCCCCGACGTGCCGCGTCAATCAGGAGGAGATCTTCGGACCGGTGGCGACGCTCCTCCCTTTCGACACCGAAGAGGAGGTGCTCGCGTACGCGAACGACGCCCCGTACGGGCTCGCCTCCGTGCTCTGGACCGAGCATCTGACGCGCGCGCATCGCCTGGCAAAGCGGCTCGAATCCGGGATCGTATGGATCAATTGCTGGATGCTCCGCGACCTCCGCACCCCCTTCGGCGGCATGAAAGCCTCCGGCGTCGGACGCGAAGGCGGCTGGGAAGCGCTCCGCTTCTTCACCGAGCCGAAAAACGTATGCATCAAGTTGAACTGAGCAACGGTGCGTATGACGTAAGTGAGGCAACCTGATGCCTCGTCTTCCGCATGATGGCGCATCGGCGCGATTGCCCGCGCAGCCTGAAGGCTGCCTTTGTTTATGAGGAAAATGTAGCCGCATGCTTTCGTTTGCGCGGTATGGGCGCCCATACCCACAAAAGCTGAAGAAGGGATCTTTCGCTCTTCGGACTACGAACCCCTCGATCGACCCGCGAACGCACTCCTACACCACACATGCCCGACACCCTCCACTCGAACCGCGCACCGGAGCCCGTCGGCGCGTACCCGCACGCCCGTCGCGTGGGCAACCTGCTCTTCCTTTCCGGCGTCGGTCCCCGTCGGCCCGGCGCCACGGACATTCCCGGCGTCACGCTCGACGAGGCGGGAAACATCGTCGCGCACGACATCGAGGCGCAGTGCCGATCCGTTTTCGAAAACGTTCGGGTGATCCTCGAAGACGCAGGCTCGTCGTGGGATCGTCTCGTCGACGTGACCGTATTTCTCACGAACATGAAAGACGACTTCGCCGCCTTCAACCGCCTGTATGCCGAGTATTTCGCTGAAAATCAGCCCTGCCGCACCACGGTGGAGGTCAACGCCCTTCCGACCCCCATCGCCATCGAACTGAAATGCATCGCGACGATGCCCGACGGATAAGCGCGACACGGCCCCTCTCCTTTTCAATAAACCCCTCCGAACCGCCATGAACAAGCCCTTCAACCTTCAGCAATGGATCGACGCCAACCGGGACGTGCTCAGACCCCCCGTGATGGCGAAACCGCTCTTCGACGACTCGGGAGACTACATGATCTTCGTCGTCGGCAGCCCGAACACCCGCAAGGACTTCCATTACAATGAGACGGAGGAGTTCTTCCATCAACTCGAAGGCGAGCTCCATCTGTGGACCATCGACGAGGATGGACGGCAGGTGAAGAACGTGATCCGCGCCGGCGAGGTGTTTCTGCTGCCCGCGCGCGTTCCCCACTCGCCCCGGCGTCCGGCGGGCGGCGTCGGCATCGTGGTCGAGCGCAAACGTCCCGGCATGAAGGACGGGGTGATGTGGTTCTGTGAAAACTGCGGCGAGAAGCTGTACGAGAAATACTTCCCCGTCGAGGAAATCGCCAACGAACTCGGCCCCGTCCTCGAAGCCTTCGCCGCCGACGAGGACCTGCGCACGTGCAAGACCTGCGGCGCAGTCCTCGAACTCGCCCCGACCACCTGACCGAAGCATCCCCTTCTTCCGATGACGCCCCCCTCCCCTTTCTTCAAGGTTGACATCCACACCCACATCCTCCCGAAGCGATGGCCCGATCTGCGCGAGCGATACGGGTACGGCGGCTTCATCCGCCTCGAGCACCACAAGCCGTGCTGTGCGCGTATGTTGAAGGACGACGAGTTCTTTCGCGAGATCGGGTCGAACTGCTGGGATCCGGGGGTGCGCATGCGAGAGTGCGACGGGCACGGCGTCGACGTGCAGGTGCTCTCCACCGTCCCGGTGATGTTCAGTTACTGGGCAAAGCCGCAGGACACGCTCGACCTCTCGCGGCTCCTCAACGACCACATCGCGGGCATCGTGGCGGAGCACCCGAAACGGTTCATCGGCCTCGGCACGCTGCCGATGCAGGCGCCGGACCTCGCCGTGCGGGAGCTCGAACGATGCGTCAACGAACTGGGCCTGGCAGGCGTCGAGATCGGGACGCACGTGAACGACTGGAACCTCTCGGAGCCCGAAGTCTTCGCGGTCTTCGAAGCGGCTGAGGCGCTTGGCGCGGCGGTGTTCGTGCATCCGTGGGACATGATGGGCATGGAACGGATGCCGAAGTACTGGCTCCCGTGGCTCGTCGGGATGCCGGCGGAGACGTCGCTGGCCATCTGCTCGATGATCTTCGGCGGCGTCTTCGAGCGGCTGCCGAAGCTCCGCGTCGCCTTCGCGCACGGCGGCGGCTCCTTCCCCGGCACCATCGGACGCATCGAACACGGCTTCAACGTCCGCCCCGACCTGTGCGCCGTCGACAACGACGTGAACCCGCGCGCCTACCTCGGACGCTTCTTCCTCGACACGCTCGTCCATGATCCGAAGGCGCTCCTCTACCTCATCGACCTCGTCGGCGCCGACCGGCTTGCCCTCGGCTCGGACTACCCGTTCCCTCTCGGCGAGCACGAGCCGGGCCGCATGATCGAATCGATGACCGACCTCCCGGACGAGGTCAAGGCCCGGCTCCTCGGCGACTCGGCGCTCGAATGGCTCGGCCTCGAAAAAGCGCAGTTCGTCGGATGACCCTCACCCTCACCCTCGGAAACCGGACGTTCGCGGTCGATCTCACGGGCGGGCACGACCTCTCGATCCCGCTCGACTTTCACGGGCCGCAGCCGAACGCGTACGGCGTGCCGCCCGCCGAGGCCTGGACGTACGAGGACGGCGGCTTCGTGGGGGACGTGCGGCGCGGCGGGGGGTGCAATTTCGAAGCGTACCGCCTCATCCCGCATTGCCACGGCACCCACACCGAAGGCGTCGGCCACCTCACGGCGCGGCGGATCTCCGTGCACACGCTCCTCGACGGCGGTCTGCGCCCCGCCACGCTCGTCACCCTCGCGTCCGAAGACGCCTGCGCGAGCGGCGAGGCGTACGACCCCGCCCCCGCGCCCGGCGACCGCTTCCTCACCCGCACACGACTCGAAGCGGCCCTCGAAAACGCCGACCCCGGCTTTCTCGAGGCGCTCGTCATCCGCACCCTCCCGAACGGTCCGGACAAGCGCGCGCGCGACTATCTCCGGACGCCCCCCCCGTTCTTCTCCCTCGATGCCATGCGCTTCGTCTCCCGGCTCGGCGTGCGCCACCTCCTCATCGACCTCCCTTCCGTCGACCGCACGTTCGACGAGGGCAAACTGAGCGCCCATCATGTTTTCTGGAACGTGCCTCAAGGATCACATGAAGTAGACCCGCAGGCGTTCTCCCGGAAAACGATCACGGAAATGATCTTCGTGGACGATGCGATCCCCGACGGGGAGTATCTCCTCTCGCTTCAGATCGCGCCGTTCGTGGCCGACGCCGCCCCGAGCCGCCCGTGGCTCTTCCCCCTCCGCCCCGTCGCGTGACGGGGGATCCACGAGGACGCCCGGCGCTCCGGCTGTTTTCTCGCCCGCCCCTTTCGGCTGGGCGGCTCGATTCCTACCTTCACTTGCCCGCGCATATCCCACCATCGCCTCATGCCCGAAGCCTTCGAACCCACACGCGCCTTTGCCCGACGAATGGACGCCGAGGACCCGCTCTCCGGCTTTCGTGAGCGGTTCCACATCCCCCGGCGGCCCGACGGATCGGAAGTGGTCTACTTCGCCGGAAACTCGCTCGGCCTTCAGCCGAAGCGCGCGCGCGCGTACGTGGAGGCCGAACTCGAAGATTGGGCGAAGTACGGCGTGGAGGGCCATTTTCACGCGCGTCATCCGTGGATGCCGTACCACGAATTTCTCACCGAGCAGACCGCCCGTCTCGTCGGCGCGGAGCCGGTCGAGGTGGTGGTGATGAACTCGCTGACGGTCAACCTTCACCTCATGATGGTCTCGTTTTACCGTCCCACGCCGGAGCGGCACAAGATCATCATCGAGGGGCACGCCTTCCCCTCCGACCGGTACGCCGTCGCCTCACAGATCCGTTTCCACGGATACGACCCGGCCGAGGCGCTCGTCGAGCTTCGCCCGAGGGACGGCGAGGCGACGCTCCGCACCGAAGACATCGAGGCGATGCTCGCGCGCGAGGGGCCTTCCACGGCGCTCGTGATGCTCGGCGGCGTCAACTATTACACCGGTCAGGCCTTCGAGATGGACCGGATCACGCGGGCGGCGCGCGCGCAGGGCTGCGCCGTCGGCTTCGACCTGGCGCATGCGGCGGGCAACCTCGCGCTTCGGCTCCACGAGTGGGGGCCGGACTTCGCCGTGTGGTGCTCGTACAAATACCTCAACGCCGGTCCGGGCAGCCTCGCCGGGTGCTTCGTGCACGAGCGTCATGCCCGACGGTTCGACCTGCCGCGTTTTGCCGGATGGTGGGGGCACGACAAGGCCACGCGTTTCCGTATGCCCGACACGTTCGTGCCGATGCCGGGTGCGGAGGGGTGGCAGCTGAGCAACCCGCCGATCCTTCCTCTGGCTGCGCTCCGCGCTTCGATGGACCTCTTCGACGAGGCAGGCATCGAGCGGCTGCGGGCCAAGAGCGAGCGCCTGACCGGTTTCCTCGCGTTCCTCCTCGGTCGCCTCGGGCACGAGGCCGTCGCCCTTCTGACGCCCGACGATCCCCGGCAGCGCGGGTGCCAGCTCTCGATCCGCGTCCGCGAGGGAGGACGCGCCGTCTTCGACCGTCTCACGGCGGCAGGCATCGTGTGCGACTGGCGCGAGCCCGACGCCATCCGCGCCGCCCCCGTCCCGCTCTACAACACCTTCGAGGACGTCTTCCGCTTCGCCGAGGTCTTCGCCGACGCGCTCGAAGGCTGAACGATCCTTTTGACCGGCCCGCTCATGCCCCACCCTTCCGACGATACACTCGACCTCATCGGAGCCGGCCTCGCCGGCTCGCTCCTGAGCATCCTCCTGGCCCGCCGCGGCTTCGAGGTTCGGCTCTTCGAAGCGCGTCCGGACCTGCGCGCACACACCGTCGACGGCGGGCGTTCGATCAACCTCGCCCTCTCGGCGCGCGGCCTCCACGCCCTCGAGCACGCCGGAATCAAGGACGACGTTCTGCCCCTGACCATCCCCATGCGCGGCCGTCTCGTGCACGACCCCGACGGCTCGCTCCACTTCGTCCCGTACGGCCAGCGTCCCTCCGAGGTGATCCGGTCCGTCTCCCGCGCCGAACTCAACCGCCGCCTCATGACCGCCGCCGAGGCCACGGGGCGCGTGCGCATCCGGTTCGAAACCAGGTGCACGGACGTCGACTTCCCCGGACGGCGGCTCTACCTCCGGGACGAGGCGCGGGGGCGGACGGAGACCACCTCGACGACGCGCGTCATCGGGTGCGACGGAGCCGGCTCGGCCGTGCGCACGGCCATGCAGCGCGCGGGCGCCGTCCGATACGAGCCTGATCTCATCGCGCACGGCTACAAAGAGCTCACGATCCCCCCCGCCCCCGACGGCGACTGGCGCATCGAGAAGCACGCGCTCCACATCTGGCCCCGTCGCGACTTCATGCTCATCGCCCTCCCCAACCTCGACGGCAGCTTCACGTGCACGCTCTTCCTCCGGCGGGAGGGTCGTCTCAGCTTTGCCGCGCTCACCACCCCGGAGGCCGTCCGCACCTTTTTCGAAGCCCACTTCCCCGACGCCGTGCCCCTCATTCCGCGCCTGACGGAGGAGTTCTTCGAGAACCCGGTGGGGACGCTCGGAACGGTCCGGTGCGAGCCGTGGCACTTGGAGGACGCCGCCGTCATCCTCGGCGACGCGGCGCACGCCATCGTGCCGTTCTTCGGGCAGGGCATGAACTGCGCCTTCGAAGACTGCGTGACGCTCGACGCCTGCATCGACGAAGGCGGGGGCGACTGGGCACACGTCTTCACGCGCTTCGAAGCGGAACGCAAACCGAACGCCGACGCCATCGCGACGCTCTCGCTCCGCAACTTCATCGAGATGCGCGACCGGGTGGCCGACCCGAAATTCCTCCTCCGGAAAAAGCTCGAATTCGAACTCGAACGGCGACATCCCGGCGTCTTTATCCCGGCATACTCGATGGTCTCTTTTCACCGCATACCGTACGCCGAAGTGCTCCGGCGCGGTGAGATTCAGGAGCGGATCCTCGATACGATCCTGGACCGGATCCAATCGCTCGACGACGTGGACTGGAAGAAGGCCGATGCGCTCGTCCGGGCGGAACTCGCACCGCTTTAAGCCTGTCTCCGAAGCTCCTTTCGCCATGAAAAAGGCGGACGCCCGTGTGGACGCCCGCCCTTTCCTGACGGAATGATGGAGGGAAAGCCCGCTATTTCAGCAGGGTCATGCGTCGCGTCGCGGTGAAAGCGCCCGCCTCGATGACGTAGAGATAGACCCCCGCGCTGAGGTCCGTCGCGTCAAAGGCAACCTGATGGCGACCCGCCTCACGATAGCCGCGCACGAGCGTGGCCACCTCCTGCCCGAGGACGTTGTAGACCTTGAGCGTCACGTCCGCCCCTTCCGGAAGCGCGAACGTGATCTGCGTGGAGGGATTGAACGGGTTCGGGTAATTCTGTTCGAGCGCAAACTCGACCGGGGTCTCCGAGCCGAACCGCACGCCGGCGACCTGCGCGCCCCCCTTTGCCGCGGTACAGGCAAAGGCCGGGTCGGTGTTCGCGTTCGGATCGTACGGCAGCCCGCCGGCGACGTCGTTCACACAGAACGAGAACGACACTTTCCCTTTGGCCGTGCCCGTCGTCGTGAGCGTGATCGTCCCGTCGGCGGCGGTGGGTCCGTCCGTGACGGTCTCGTTGTAATCGCCGCTGAACGTTCCGGTCACCGTTGCGCCGGCGTACGGGTTGCCGAGGTCGTCGAAGATCGTCACGGTGGCCGTGCCGACCTTGTTGCCCTGCCCGACCCCCTGCGTCCCGGTCTGGACGTCCTGAACGTGGATGCTCGTGGCCGTCCCGCCGCCGCCGCCGCTGAGCTGGAAGGCCGCGATGCGGGTGTTGAAGTCGAAGCTTCCGGAGGCGGCATAGTACTCGTTCGTGTGCCAGAACGTGAGGTCGTCCGCCGGATCGACGGACATGGCGCTGTAGTCGCCCCATCGACCGGAGGAGCTACGCTGGGTGCCCCCGCTTGTCACGAGCACCGTCTCGGCCACGTTCATCACGCCGGTGCCCGACTGATCGGCGGTCTGTCCGGTGAACCGGATCGAGGTGAACTCGTTTTTGCTCGAAGCGGTATAGCCAAGCGCGATGTCTCCGTTGCCGTTCATCGAGATGGCTCCGACCCATCGGTGGCGGCCGTCATCCGGCGCATAGGTCCCCTGCTGATGGATGCTCCATCCGCCGCCGGTGTCGCGGAGCTCGTACCACCGGATGCCTGCGCGGTTGCCGCCGGCGTCCACGGTGTGGTTGAGCACGAGGGTCTGGTGCGTCCCGAAATTGCGATATTGCATGGGGAACATGAGGAAGCCTGCGAGGGCATCGAGGTTTTCGCCGGGCTTCTTCTGAGGGACGGTGCTGATCGACGTGTCGAACGGGTCGGTGGGCAGCGTGGCGATCTGTGTGAAGGACGAAGCCGCCGGGTTCGCCCAGTCGACCGAGAAGGCCCAGAGCTGGATCTCATTGCTCCCCGAGGTGTTCGGCGCACCGGCGAAGATGCCGGGGGCTCCTGCGGGCGGCGCGGGGCCGTCGAGGTCGGCGGGGAGCCAGCCGTCATTGGCCGTGCCGCCGGGCACGTCGAAGATCACCATCTGCGCGGGCAGGCCCTGAAGCATCTGCTCCCGTTCGAAGGCCACCGCCTGCACCCCCGTGAAAGAGGCTCCGTTGGCGAAGTTGCGCGTGGTCATGTAATAGGCATCCGGCCACACACCGAGCTTCGGATAGTCGGGAAAATCCGCGCCGAAGGAGAACTCGTACTGATGATAGGCGCCGGTCGGATCCGGGCCGGTGGAGACGGCCACACACTCGAAGTACGGCGGCCCGCCATCGACGGCGAACTGGCTGACCATCCATCGGTCGGCCAGCGGATCATAGCGCACCACGGGATCGCCGTCGTTCGTCGTCTCGCATGCCCCACCGAGTCCCTGAAAGAACTGGTTGCCAGGGAAAGGCCCCGTCAGCGAAACGCCGTTCTTGTCGAAAATCTCGGCGAGCAGGTTGTTCCACTG
Source organism: Rhodocaloribacter sp. (assembly GCF_056451265.1). Lineage (NCBI taxonomy): Bacteria > Pseudomonadati > Rhodothermota > Rhodothermia > Rhodothermales > Rhodothermaceae > Rhodocaloribacter > Rhodocaloribacter sp. The sequence continues at coordinate 163,705 of NZ_JBWOPL010000053.1, forward strand.
CACGTAATGATTCGGGCCCACGTCGCCGTCGGTGTCCGGCGGGACGATGCGAAAGCCCAGGATGGCGGAATTGTCGTCGTCGCTCGTGCCGTCGAAGTTCTGGAGCACGGAGGCAGCCAGGCGCGTGCCTGCCTGCGACTGCCGGGCCGGATCGACGAAACCCGGGCGGTCGGCCCGGGCGTCCGCCGCGGTGAACTTCTGGAACTTGTTAGGCACGGCATAGGGCGCCGAGCGCAGAGGCCCCTGCGCGGCGGTCATCGCGCGGAGCGGCTGCGAGGTATGCACCCGCGTCGCATGGGCTGCACGACGGACCTGCGCCTGTGCCTCCCACACGCAAAAACACATTAACAACAATCCCACTACCATCGTACTTCGATGCTTCATGACAAATCTCCAGAAACGTGAAACAAGAGTGGTTGCCACCGAACCCGGTGCACCGACGGCACGGGGCCACACTCCCGGAGCAGACATGCGGCTGAAGTACTTCTGACCCAGTGAGCCGTATGGCAGGTGGATGCGCGCGAATGGAGGTGGAAGAGGGCGCGGTCGGCGCGAAATTCTATGGAATCTTACGCAAAACTACAAGCGCTCTATCTATTCGTTCTCCATAGAAAACCGAAAACCCATCGTGCGAGACACTTCCTGAGGCAGGGCGGGCAGGGCCGAGCGCGGGATGAGATAGGTCGAGAGGTTGATCAGATCGGTGAAGACCTTGTTGCGTTCGGCCGCCTCCCGCAGATAGTCGTGGCCGGAGGAGCCGCCCGTTCCGATCTTAGCGCCGATCATGCGGTGCACCATCAGGGCGTGCCGGTACCGCCACGTGGTAAAGTTTTCGTCGACGTCCACGAGCAGGCTGAGCAGGCGGAAAGGCAGCTGCAGGATCGGTTCGTCCCGGTAGAGATTGATCAGGAGCGCCGCGAGCAACGCCTGATGCGACATCCGGCGGGCGCCCCGGGCCACGAGCGCCGCGTGTCGCTCCGCGTCGAAGAGCGCCTCGAAGTCGGCCGTCGTGGCTTCGAGTTTGCGGAGCTGCCGGTTTTTTTCCTCGTCGGTCAGCGTCGGATTCGTGCGGATGTGGCGGCGGTCGGCCTCGAGCATGGCGTCCACGGCGGAGCGGTACTCGCGCCAGAAGTCGAAATCGCCGAACTGGAGGAAGGGCGTGCGCGCCAGCCACCGCTCGACCCGGTCGAAGAGTGAGGGTTCGCGCTCGGCGGCTTCGATCCGCGCGCGGTCCTCGGGCTCGAGCCGCGACGTGTACGGGGCCGCGCTGAAATTCGCCCGGTCCTCGCGCCGCATCCCCAGGCGGTTTTCGATGAGCCGGAACTGCACACTCTGAAAGCCCGAGGCGGGAATGAGATAATCGCGGAAGTCGAGGAAATCGAGCGGGGTCATCGTTTCGAGCACGTCGATGTGCTGAAGGAGGACGCGCTGGATCTCGGCGATGCGCCCGAGCCGGGTCACCGCGCGCCCGACGTCCGCCTCATCGACGACCGGGCCGCCGAAGCGACGAAGCACGTCGTCGAGTTCCCACAGGATCTGCTTGAACCAGAGCTCATACGCCTGATGGACAATGATGAAGAGCATCTCGTCGTGAGCGGGCGCACCGTGTTCGGCGCTCTCGAGGTTCTGGCAATCGAGGAGGCGGTCGAGTCCGAGGTAATCGGCGTAATACAGGGGGCTGGAGGGCGCGGGCATGGAGGCATCACAGTTGTTGAGGGTGCTCTCTTCTTTCGAAAGAAGGTACGCAAGATTCTCCGCCTTTGCGCCCGCCCTGGAGACCGGCACAGGACAAAATGCACAAACGTCGTGTGATCGGGATCGTGCGCGTCCGGGAAAATCGCAGAGAAGTGTCTTCCCTCTCCGCAATTCACTTTGAAAACACGTCATCTCCGACAACGATTGGAGATCCATTTTCGAGCGTGACGCTGGACTACCGGCGTCTACTTCGCGCTTCCCGATAGGGGTCGGAAATGTCCTGTTGCTCCGAGAGCGGGGACGGGGATGATTTTCTGAACGGAGATGGGGGCAGAACGAGCGCCGAGCAGCTCTTTGAAAAAGGCCCGGAGCAGGGGCATACGTCCGTATCAGACACCGTCCCCCGGTAAAAAATCAGGCCGCCGCGCACCGGGAATAGCTTGCATGAATTGTCGATTTGTGATTATATAGAAATCCATGCATCATTGGAGATTCGGTTTCATATTCTCGACTTCAACGTTCTTTTCAGGAATTCAAAAATCAGCGCCTGAGGTGGCTATTACGCATATTTTATCAGCGACCCACACGATTATTAGTTGAGCAGTGCTCCTATGCGTTTTCGTCTCATGATCTCTTCCGGCACTCGCCCGGTCCCTTTTGATCACCTCCACCGTCTCCTCGGCGTGCTTCATAAATGGCTTGGCCCGGATAATCCCGAACATGATGCCATGAGCCTTTACTCTATGGGCTGGCTCGAAGGGGCTACGACCCGGAACGGCGCCCTTCATTTCCCACATGGCGCAAGATGGACGCTGGGATTCTGGGGATATGATCCGACCCGCCGACTGTCCGAGGGGATCTTGCAGGACCCCTATCTTTTTTGTGGGATGAAGGTCCTGTCCATGGAAAAGATTCCTTATCCGGGATGGAAGAGCCCCCATACGTTTCGCGTGGCCTCTCCGGTGATCGCTCGCAGGCACCGTGCGGATCGTTCGCAGGAATATCTTCTCTGGGACGATCCCCGGGCCGACGAAGTGCTGACCCAAACATTGCGCAAGAAATTGGCCGCCGCCGGCTTTGCCGCTGAGCATCTGAATGCTGAGGTCTCCTTCGACCGCTCCTACCGAAAGGCCCACCCGAAATTGACGACCATCAAGGGCATTCATCACAAGGGCAGCCTTTGCCCCGTCATCCTCACCGGCACCCCCGAAGCCCTCGCCTTCGCCTGGACCGTCGGCGTCGGCGAACTCACCGGCAGCGGCTTCGGGGCGCTGCAATGAATTATTGAACTTTCTTTATGATGAATCTCCCAACCGATCGCGAGGCCCTCTATCAGGCTGCGCTCCTCCATGACCTCGGCAAGTTCATCGAACGCGGCAAACTGGACGAATGGCGCGATATGGCTGCCGTCTATGTCCAAACTAACGAAGCATCCCGAGACTATGCACATCGGCGCTACTCGGCCGCCTTTATCCATAAATATGCTCAGCATAAACCTTTTCTTGAAAAAAAGGCCGAATCGCTGGCCCTCTGGCACCACCGTGGAAATGATCCCTCTAAACAGGACCACGAGCCTATTGACCGGAAGGGCGTACTGCTCAAACTGCTTCGCATCGCCGACGATTGCGCTTCGGCTGAGCGAAAAGAGGATGCTACCCTCGATCCCCAGAAGTATTTCCTGACCCGGCTCCGCTCCCCTTTTAGCGACATCGAGGTGAAGCTCCATGGCCCCGAGGAAATCATGCACCAGGCGCGCAGGGCTATGTACCTCAACGCGAACCCCCTTTCCATCCGGCGCTCCGCCCTTTTCCCAGAAATGGATAATCCCGCCTTTGTCGACAACCCATACCCCTCGCTCGTCAAGGCGTTTCTCGAAGCGTTCGATCGCATAGACTCGCTCGAAGAGTTGTATGCCCTCATGGAGAAATACCTCCATGCCGTGCCTGCCCAGACGCCGGTCAAGTTCAACAACGTGGAGCGCCTGTCCGTCCCCGACATCAACCTGTTCGACCATTCCCGCACGGTGGCCGCCATCGCCCTCTGCCTTTATGACGAATATCGGGAAGGGGCATGGAAAAGCCAGGACGATCGGATCCTGAGCGAGCATCATAAGACGCTGCCGCCTCCCTGCCTGCTCGTACGCGGCGACGTTTCAGGCATCCAGAATTACATCTTCAACATCAAGTCGAAGGGCGCCGCCAAGCAACTCAAGGCCCGCTCGTTTTACGTCCAACTGCTCACCCGACTCGTCGCCGGCTTCCTGCGGGACCGTCTCGACCTGCGGACGGCCAACCTGCTCTACGATGGCGGAGGCAATTTTTACATGATCGTCCCGCATTGCCGGGCCGGCGATCTCGAAGGGCTTCGCGACGAACTCGAACGCGCCTGTCTAACCGAGGAACTGTACCTCTCGCTCGGCTGGACTCCCGTCGCCATCGCCGACTTCAAGCAGGGATTCACGGCCAAATGGAAAGCAGCCTTCGAAGCCTGCGAGCAACGTAAGCGTCGGCGCTTCCAGGGACTCGGCGCCCGCGTCTTCGAGCCCTTTGCCCCTCGCAATGAAGACCGGCTGGCCGACGCATTCAAGAAATTGACCAGTAAACTCAGCACAGCCAAGGGCTTTCGTCTCGTTAGAAGTAACGAAAAAACCGATGTGCCAAGTACGCTCTTCCAGTCGCTCGGCTATGGTATACGGCTGCCTGAGCACGAAGACCGAAGTGCCGTAGTCTTCAACGAGACTGACTTTGCAGGCAAATGGGCCGGTTTCGAGTTCCTCGTCAATCGCCTGCCCCGGTGGAGCCCGGAGATGGCCGACGCATGGAACCGGGATCATCCCGATGAGGAAGACCGGGCGCACAAAGGCGGCATCGTCGAATTTCAGCGCCTGGCCGAGCAGGCGAAGGACCGCACCGGCACCGACAAACTCGGCGTGCTCAAACTGGATGTCGATAACCTGGGCAAGATGTTCACCGAGGGCTTCCCGAAGGACTCCCGCACCATCGGCCGGGTCGCCGCGCTCTCGCGCACGCTCAAGTGGTTCTTCGAAGGCTACGTCAATCACCTGCTCGACGAAGGCGCCTTCACGTGGATGGATGCCGACGGAGAGGAAAAAAAGGCGGCCTTTGGCCCGGAGCTCTACGTCATCTTCTCCGGTGGAGACGACTTCTTCGCCGTGGGGGCCTGGGATGCCGTCTTCGCCTTCGCCCGACGCCTGCGTAGCGAGTTCGACGCCTTCACCGGACACCACCCGGGCATCACCTTCTCCGCCGCCCTGCTCGTTGTTGATGCCTCCTATCCCGTTACCCAGTTTGCCCGCCTGGCAGAGGAACGCCTCGAAGCCGCCAAACACGCCGCTCCCCGAAAAAACCGCATCAACGTGTTCGGCGAGGTGCTGACGTGGAACGAGTTTGAAAAGGCCGCAAAGATCCGAGATCGCCTGGCCGAACTGGTTAAACGCTACGGCGCAAGCCGGGCCGTCATCGGCAAGGTGCAGCGCAGTTCCGTGGGCTACGGCCGGCTGCAGGCCCTAGTGACCCGTCGCGGACGCCTGCCCCTCGATCGCCTCTGGCGCCTGGGCTATTACCTCCGCGATGCCGTGAAAAATGACAGCCCGACCGAGGTCAGGGAGCACGTCGAACGGCTCGTCGTCGAGCATGAATCCGCGCTCCTCGACGTCTTCACGGGCAAGACGGATGCCTACAACCCCGCCTTCTTCACCGTGGGCGCCCGCTGGGCCGAACTCGAGACCCGACTAAAAGAGCGTGCCCCGCAACCGGCGGAAACCTGACCTTAATCACCCAACCCTGCATGACCATGGCCAACCAGCACTACGCGCACGGTGGACAGCGACGCCCACACCAGGGCGGCGGGCGTCCCGACCCTGAAGCCGCGCGCCGAAAAGAACTGAAAAAGGACTTTGGAGACGACTACGTCGCCTTCATCCTCAACCCCGACAAGCCGGACTACAACGCCTACATCGACAAGCTCAAGGCGTTCGTGAAGAAGATCAATAGAGACATCACGACGTCGCAGCTACGAAATGCCTTCAGCCGCATCAAGCCGTTGCGAGATCCGAAGGGACTGCCGCTTCTGCGCCCCAATCTGGCCTACGTGGCTGCCCGCTCAAAGAGCGAGAACATGAAACTGCTCATGCAACTCGTCGACGACCTGATCCCCGGCGTCGATTCGGAAGACAAGCTGGCCGAGTTCCAGCGGTTCTTCGAAGCCGTCATCGCCTATCACAAATATTTCGGGGGGAACGACTGATGCACAAGCTGATCGCCAAATACTTTATCTCCGGCTACATCGTCGCCGAAACGGGCCTGCATATCGGCGGCTCAAAGACGGCGCTCGACATCGGGGGCATCGATCTGAACGTCATCAAAGATGCCGCCGGTCGCCCCTTCATCCCCGGCAGTTCGCTCAAGGGCAAGCTGCGCTCACTGCTGGCACGAGAAGAAGGCTCGGAATCAGTCAAATCGGATTCCGATCTGATACAGACCCTCTTTGGCTCGTCCAATGATAAAACGAATGAAGGCATGCCGGCACGCCTGATCGTTCGGGATGCCCACCTCGACGAGGCGCACTTCCGGGCGCAGGTTCCCTTCCGGGACCTGGAACTCGAATACACCGAAAGCAAAACGGAAAACACCATCAACCGAAAGACAGGCACGGCGGAACACCCCCGCCAGCTCGAGCGGGTGCCTTCCGGGGCCAGGTTCCAGTTCGAAATCGTCTACAACACGTTTGACGACGGCAACAAAGACGAGCACCTGCAGACCCTTCGGAAAGCCATGCGACTGCTCGAGGATGACTACCTGGGCGGACAGGGCTCGCGCGGATACGGAAAAGTGAGATTCGCCGACGTTTCCCTGACAGTCAAGGAAATCGCCGACTACGAAGGCGACAACCATCGCCGGGAAGTGGAAGCTGCCTTTCTGAAATAACCGCGCCGTCGCATGCAAGCCATCATTCTTCACTGTTCCGAAGGCGCTCGCTTCCGCCTGGGCGAAACGTCGCTCGAAAGCGTGAGCCCGTTCCTCCACGCCGACACCCTGTTCTCGGCCCTGTGCAACGTCTATGCGCTGGCGCATGACGACGCCGGGGGGTTCATCGATCAGGTGCGGAGCGGGCGGCTCCGATTCTCCTCCGGCTTCTTCGCCGTGGCGTGCTCGTGGCAGCCCGGACGGTACCTGTACTTCGTCCCTCGGCCGCCGCTCCGATACGGAGGTGGGGACGTGGACCCCAAAAAACTCCGGCGGATCAAGTATGTCTCTCTCGGTGTGCTCGATCGTATCGGTCAGAGCCTCCAACCGGGCGACATTCCCGCTACGGATGTAGACCTGACCGCCTTGCCCTCGCTAGGCGCCGCCTTTGCCTGCACTCCGGAGGAACTCGGCCCCGATGCCCCGCCCGACCTCGAACAGGTTGCTTTCCATGACACGACCACCGAAACGCACGTGAAGGTGCACCAGCCGGTGCGCACCGATGCGCTGTACCAGGAGGCCAACCTGACCTTCCGCACGGCGCATGTCGGCACGCCGGAGGCCCCGGCGTGGGTTCGAGGGCACTTCTACGTCCTCTGCATGCATACCCTTTCCGAGAACGAATGGCGGCGGTTCCTGGGATGCCTGCGGCTGCTGGCCGACGAGGGCGTGGGCGGCTCCCGCTCCAGCGGTTGCGGACAGTTCGAGGCGGTGGAAGTTCGAAATGACGTGTCCCTGCCGAACGCTGAAGGCGCGCTCTACCTGTCGCTAGCGCCCGTCGTGCCCGAAGACGATGCCGCCTTCGCCGCCGCCCGCGCCTACGACCTGATGACGCGCGCCGGCGGCCATGCCGGCCCGGCCCGGCACCGCCGTGTCCGGATGCTCCGCGAGGGCGCCCTCTTCGACCGACACATCGACGGCCGCCTGGTCGAGGTCACGCCGGAAGGCTTCACCCTTCCGCACCCCGTCTATCGGAGCGGCGTCTCCTTCGCCTTACCCCTTGGTACACCCCATGCCTGATCGTGTGAACACCTATACCGTGACACTCACAACCCTGACGCCCGTGTTCATCGGCGCCGGGGAGCACCGCGTCCTCTCCCCCTATTCCGATTACGTGGAAGAGGACCGCCACGTCCTCGTCCTCGACCAGAGAAAGATGGAGACCGCCCTGGCCGAGCAGCCTGAACTCATCGACGAGTTCGTGACCGGAGTCCGGGAGAACATGGACAACACCCGGTCCAACTTCAGCCTGGCCTCTTTCATTCGCAATCGCCTGAAGATGAACCCGTCGGACCTGGCGGCCGCCCGCCTGCCCATCCGGGGCGGCACGCTCGGGAAAAATCAGATCCGCCGCCACATTGCCGACGCCGGGCGGCCCTTCATCCCGGGAAGTTCGATCAAAGGAGCGTTTCGCACGGCCATCTATTATGCCTGGCTCACACGAGACGAACAGGGAACAGAAAACCTGCGAAGACTCGCAGATAAAACCGAAGAACTCTGGAAAAAGCACGAAGAAGATATTGAAACGATCGATTCATTCTATCAAAACAAGAGGTATGACAAAGCCCGTTCGCTTGAAAAGGAGATACGCAATGAATTGCTCAAAGACGAGCGCTTCTCCGAAACCCTGCTCTTCGGCAAACTATCCGATTCCTCCAACCCCAATTTTCGCGGGCCGGACTTCCGATTCTTCCGCGTCTCCGATTCTTCCCTTCTGAAGGCCGATGCCATGCAGGTCACAGAAATCGATCGGATCAAGTTGCGGGAGGTGCAGAAGGTCTCTCCACAATGGTGTGAAGCCATTCGACCCGAGAGCACCGTTACGTTCCAACTTTCCATGCTGCCCGCATTCCAAGCTCCTTTTCTCCAGTCGCTCTTCAGTAACGGCATCGAATCACTCGCCGAAGTGGTCCAGTGCTTCGCACGAGCCTCCGTCGACTATGAACTGGAGACCCTTAAACGACACAATGAACCCGAACTACAAGCGATTACCCGATTTTATCAGAACGAATTGGAGATACGGGAGAAATCTCCGAACGCGTGTTTCATGCGAATCGGCTTCGGCAAAACCTATTATGACAACTCTATCGGCCTGGCACTCTATCACCACGACAGGGAGGTCTTCAGGCATTTCCGGAAGCTCCTGGGTCTCGGCCGCAACCCCAAGAGCAAGAAACTGGTGGAGGGTCGTTTTCCAACTACGCGATCGTTCGCTGCTCATAATGCAAAGCCCGATACGCCCCTCGGTTGGGTTGAACTAGTATTTCATAAGGGAAAAGTAGACGGCCTGTTAGAGACAGCGCAAAAAGGGAAAGCCCCCCGGGAACCCGACCCCGAAGCCATGGCACGCGTGGAGGCGCGCTACAAAGAAGCCGAACGGTACCCCGAACCCATACGCCCATGGATTCTGACAGCCCTAAAACCCCACAACCAGCTACTCCAGGACGCGGACGAATGGCTCTCCGTCCTTGAAAGCATGGACCCGCTCCATCGCCCGAGTATCGAGTTTTTTACCGATTGGATGGAGAAACGCTGGCCCGGCATCATGGAGAATCCGGACAAAACAAAGGGGAAGAAAAAAAAGCCGGCCTTCAAACCTCGCCAGATCGCCATCGCCAAACGACTGATCGCTTTGCAAAAGAAAACAGCCTGATGCCTCGCACGACCCGCCATACCCTCCTTTGCACCGTCGGGACGAGCCTCTTTGCGGGCAACCTGGCGCGGCTGGAGCCGGAGACGCCCGACCGCCCGCCGAACCGGGAGAACCTGCGCCGCGCCTACGACGAGCGCGACTGGCCTCGCGTGGCCGCCGAACTCCAGCGCGTGCCGCCGGAGGCCCGCACCTGCGGCGCCGAGATCAACACCATCGAACATATCCGGAAGCGGAAGGACGTCGCGCTCCGACGCCTCGTCCTCCTCGTCTCCGACACCGAGGCCGGGCGCGACACGGGCGAGGTCCTGCGCCGCTACTTCGAGGCCCGCGAAGACCTGGCCCTCGAAGCCGTGGCGATCGAGGTTATCGAGGCCCTGCAGGATGAGAAACCCTGGGCATTCAAACAGCACGGCCTGCGCAACCTGGTGCGGGTGATGGGCAAGCACATCCGCTCCTTCGGTCCCGAGCAGGTGGCCATCGACGCCACCGGCGGCTACAAGGCCCAGATCGCCATCGCCGCGCTCGTCGGGCAGGCCCTCGGCGTACCCGTCTTCTACAAGCACGAGCGCTTCGACAGCCTCATCGACTTCCCCCCGATGCCGGTGGCCTTCGACTACGCCCTGCTGGGCGAGAACGCCGGTTTGCTGGCCGCCCTCGAAGCCGGCGAGACCCTCACCGCCGCCGAGACCGGCGCCATCCCGCCCCGCCTGCGGGTGCTGCTGACCGAGGTGCGCGAAGGACGGGAAACCCTCTTCGCGCTCAGCCCCATCGGGCAACTCTTCCTCGAAAGCTACCGCGCCCGCCACCCGAAGCCGGTTTCGCTGCCCCCGGCCGAAGGGCGCGAACCGCCTCGCTTCCGCGACGACCACTACCCCGCCGACTTCCGCGCCTTCGTCGAAAAGGTCTGGCGCGAGAACGACTGGATCCGCTCGGCCCACTCGCTGCCCTACGACAAACAGAAAGGCATCCCCGGCATCGGCTTCTTCGTCCGCAAGACCCCCGAAGACCCCGAACTCATCGGTACCTACCGCCGCGACTTCGGGGCGCGCTTCCGGCTCCTCGTGCCCGAGGCTTCGCCCGAAACCCTCACCCACGCCGCCCACCTGCTCAACCGGCGGTAT